>MUGC01000045.1 GCA_002900535.1 Thermoplasmata archaeon M9B1D
CAATCGCCAATATCAACAGCATTCTGAATCAAACTTTCTACTCCTAATAATGTTTTTTCAATTAGTATTCCCATATCATTTGTATTTTTAGATGCCTTTTGAGTATCTTCTGCTTGTTGCATAGCTCCGTTTGCTACTTCTTCTGATAGTTCTCTAATACTACTTGCAACTACCGCAAAACCTCTTCCTTGTTCACCAGCTCTTGCGGCTTCTATGGAGGCATTAAATGACAATAGCTTTGTCTCGTCTGCAATATTAGTTATGAGGTCAATTGCTTTTTGTATTTCCATTACAGATTCATTTGTAAGTTTTGCTTGTTCTACTATATTAGACATTCCATTCTTGGATATTTCTGTTGATTCTCCTAATTCATCTACAATTTTATTTGCTATATTACTACAATCGCCAATATCAACAGCATTCTGAATCAAACTTTCTACTCCTAATAATGTTTTTTCAATTAGTATTCCCATATCATTTGTATTTTTAGATGCCTTTTGAGTATCTTCTGCTTGTTGCATAGCTCCGTTTGCTACTTCTTCTCTTCTGCTGTTGTGCTTGTATTCTGTGTTACTTCATTTAATCCATTTGCTGATGTAGATACTGATTCAGATACGTTCTTTATACCAATAACAATACCCTTTAATCCATCAATTAATTTACTTATGGATTTTGCTACATTTCCAATCTCATCATTTCGTTCCATTATGTAATTATCTACATTAGTAGTTAAATCTCCAGCAGATACGAGTTCTATTATCTTATCTAATTTTTGTAGTGGCGCAATTGTTAGTTTTGTAAAAATAAATGTTGAAATTCCACATAATATTAATATTACAAATGCAATTAATAAAATTTTTGTTATCACTTCTCTTATTGTTGACACAAGGAAGTCTTCTGATTTTCCTGTAAATATAATAGTATCAACTTTCCCATTGCTGTTTTTTACTGGTAGATAATATCCGAAATACGTTTTTCCATTAATTTCTATTTCATCTGAAAAATAAATGTCTCCTCCTAGTACAATCTTTGCTGTTTCTGATTTAATATTACTTCCCAGCAATCTTTCTCCATAGTCATCTCTTATTGTATTAAGTGCCCTTGTAGCTCCATAGCAAATTGTGATGTAAGTATCAGATGTAGTACTTAATTCATCTAAATATTGATAATCTTCTGATAATATTGTATTTCCCTTTTTAAATACTCCATTGTCATAAGAATAATCACCACTATCAATTGCATTATAATGCTCATATATTGATAATGCAACATCTTGTAATCCATCTTTAACTTCTGATTTTAAAGCAGATGTCAGTGTTTTTATGCTTACTAATGTTAATATCGTACCCATTATTACTAGTGGAATCATTGTCAGTATTATTAATTTACTAAATAAACTACCTTTTCTTTTTGTTTCCATATTTAATTCCCCCTATTTAATTACATCTTCAAGTGTATAGTAGCTACTTTGACTTAAATCTTGTATATTACATAAATATAATCCATTGTTAATTATTTCAACTAAATAATTTTCTCCTCTCCTCTCTACTCTGATAATTTCAGAAGTTTCAATATATTCTTTATTGTAATATCCGCTAATATAATATCTGTCAATTAAGAATCTTGTAATTAAATATTGCTTCATTTTATTCATCCTCCATTTCTATTGATACAATTTCATTATATTTTTTGATTTTTTCTTTATAATCATCTGTAAATGGTTCACAAAACATTAGTTCACTTCTTAATAAATATAAATCAATATCTTTATATTCCATATATTTTCATCCTTTCCCTTATATTTATTATTATACTACTGTTTAGAATTATTGTCAAGAGTTATTTTATTAATATTTGTATTAAATTTTAATGAATCATATTTCTCATATAATTTTAAATCATTTCCTTTTCCACCTTTTATTTTACTTTTATCAATACTTATGTTGAATACTCTTTTTAAATCATATGATGGCATTAAACAATATTCATTATGACTCATATAATCTCTTATTCCAATTGATAAATCATTTCTATCATTAAGTTTATATTTATCAACCATATATTGACTACAAAATAATACAACACTATCACAATCTTTTTCTTTTTTAAATTCATCAATTCTATTATTTATATCCATATAAATCTATCTGACATTGGTATACTTCTTTCTATAACTATATCATATTCTGTTACTTGTTTATAATCTATTGGAGTCCAACATTTCATTTTATTAATATCTATATTTGCTCCATATAGATTAAATGGTTGATTTATTAGTTCTTCTATAAATACTCTATCATATAATGATATTTTACGAGCTATGAATTTCTCCATCATTATCCTCCTTATATTTTGTCATAGTTATATCATCAACTTTACACCAATATATCCCACCATAACTTTTCTGAATTAGAAGTATATTAATATCATTCATATCGGATAATAATTTTTCTAACATGTCTCGATTAATTGAAATGACTTCTCCCATCATTAGTTGATGTTTTAAAGTTATATAGTGTAGATTATTTATTTCTTCTGCAATTATTAATTGTTTATCCATATTATTTATCTCCTTTTTCAATAATTGTATAAATTTCCCCATCAATTCTTATTATATCATATTTATCAGTTAAATCATTAATCGAAACATTATTATCTATTGTAACTTGATATTTATTATATGGTGTTGCACTATCATCATATTTTATTATACAAAATATAACACCAATTGAAAAGAATACAAAACAAATTATAGATATCATAAATCTAAAGTTTTTACCATAATTAGCTAACGATATATAAAATGATACAACAACAAAAATCCAAAATACCCATCCAATTATAGTCCATAATTCGTTATGTGTGTATGATACAATTATATTTAAAACATTTACTCCATCCATATTATTTAATCCTTTCTCTTCTTTTCCATAATTCATTAAATTGTTCTCTTGTGAAATCTGTAGGAGAATACTTATATCCATCAAATCCACAATTATTATATATAACTTCTATATTTTGCACATATGGATTTAATTTATCTCCAATTTTATATACTTTTTCTTCGAACTTTTTATATTCTTCATCACCTACTTCATGAAAATCTGAATCAATCGCTATATATATTGTACTTGGTTCTAATTTTAATAATCTATTTAATTTAACGTCTGTAAAATTCGAACCATATAATCCTAATGAGGTATTGTTTCCATTTGACCATGTGTCCATTTTAAGTACAGTTTTTTCAGCCTCCACTAGCCATACTTTTTTGGTCTGTTTTATTCTTTCAAAATTAAAATTCTCACCATAAAAATAATTACCAGTTGGAAATTTATAACTTGTTGAATCTAATAATTGTAAAGGTATATATTTAGCTTCTGCGTCTTTGTCTAAATTTCTTACTCTTATACCAATAAGATTTCCATTATAATCTCGGCATGGAATAGTTATCTGTTGTCTATAAGAATACCATCCTATTTCATATTTGTCAAGTGTTTCTTTTGATATTCCATAATTAAGCCATTCTTGATAATATGTTTTTGGAAAGAAATTTAGTATTTCATCATCATATATAATCTCTTCGACTTCTTCCTTGTATCCTTTTACATATTTCTTTAAATATTTCCAATTATACTTCTTTTTTACTTCAACTTCTTTTGTATTAAAATCAAATGGTATATCGCAAATTTTACATATGTATTTTATACATTGAACGGTTGATTTTGGTTCGCCTATCAATTCAAATCTTTTTTTAACTAATGATAATAGACTATATTTTTCACCATTGCACTCAGAAAAACAAGTAAATGTTTTATTATATAATGATAAATTATATTTGGCATGTGATAAATCTTCATTATGACAGCAAGTCTTAAACATATGACCATTATGAGGAACATCTAATGAATCCATAACTTCATAGTAATCATCATCTGTCATAGTCTCATATAAAGTTGTGTTTATAAATTCATTGAATCTCTCATATTCTTGTTCGGTCATTGGTTACTCCTTTAATAAAAACACCTTATTTATTTGATATCTAGATTATATCATTAATAAGGTGTTTTGTCAAGTTAATTATTAACATTTTCGATTATTCTTCTTTGAACTTTTATTGGCTGATTGTACATATCTGTACAAAATAAATCAATCGTTCTTCCTGTTCCCAAATCTATATATTGAAACACTTTTATATATTTTTTATACTTTGAATTTCTACCCTTTATAATATGCAGAACATTGTTAGGTTTATATTCAATTTTAATTCCTTTTTTCTGCATTCCAGCACATATAATTTCTGTAGCATCTAATTCTTTTTTTGTTGGTTCTAACATTACAAAAGTTCCATTTGTTTTTCTTACTTGACTTTTGCCACCAGCTAAACAAGATTCTGTAGGATGTTCCATATTATCCTCTGTTCCGTTCGTTTGAACTGATGACATAAGGGATATTCCACAATCTTTTTGAACTTGTTTCAATCTATCTGTTAATGCCAACAACACCATATCTTCTCTTTGTGGAACTTTTGTTGCAGACGATATTTCTTTTGCAACAAATCCATTATTTTGAACATAATCAAAACATGCTGTTAGTATTCCTTTATTATGATGATATGTTTTTATTGTATTTGTAATACTTTCGCATGTAAATTCTGGGTCGTCTACAATGTATAAACCACTTTCTAGTAATACTTTATTTGCATAATCGATTCTTTCTTCTTCATCTCCTTCATAATATCCATCACTAATATGAGAACGGTCAACTCCGCTTATCCATGATATAATTATAAAATCTAATTCTGTTCGTAATTCTAATTCAGTATTTATAAATAAAGAACTTCCTTCTCTTGATTTATTTTTTACAAAACATTTTTTGTCATAATCCCAATATTCTGTAACAGTGCATTTGCATAAATCAGCAATTGATAATATGCTTTTTCCCCCACCGCTCTTTGCGGCTCTTAATATAAATCCAAATATTCCTCTATAAATATCATTCAAATATTCTGATTGAAAACTATTACCCATTAGTGGTTCTTCTTTCATAAGCTCTTTTGTTTCCATAAAATTAGTACCAGCAATGTATTCTTCTTTTACTTTTGTTTTTCCATACTTTCTTTTTTTTTCAATTGCTCTTGCTTCTAACTCATTTAATATATCATCAATATTATATTTATCTAAATTAGCCATATTATCATCATCTGATTTATCTATATCCCAAAACGGATTTAAGCTATCTCCGTCATTTTGAATATCTCTCAACAACGACATCTTTCTAATTGTATCATAATATCCTTCAAAATTATCTAACTCTGCAAGTTCTATAATCGTATCAATATAACTTTCTCCTATTTCATTGAACACATTGAGTTGTGCTTCATATGGTTGCAAAAATGTCTCTATATCAGCATATGTTGCTACTTTATATCCACGCTTTGCTAAATTATGTAATGTAGCATATAATATTTTATGAATTTGTTCAACAAAATCATTCTTATCTAATTTATATTTATCTGAATTAGCTAATTGGACATCTTGTAAAAGACATCCTAATAGCTGATTTGCGTGAAAATCTGAGTATATATTTGACATACATACCTCCTATGTCTTATTTATTCTTCGTCTAATTCTACTTGACCACTCTCTTCGAGCCATTCTTCAATGCACTCTATACATGTATAAGCATTTACTACTTCTCCATCCATAAATCCACTTTCATGCAACGCATTTTCTCCTATTTTTATTTCTTTATTGCAAGTGCAACATTCATGAGTTTTTCTACATTTTACAATTTTTTCTTTGTGGCAACTTATATCTTCGTCTCCATAACCATAAATTCCACTGTCTAAATACATTTCTTTATCATATTTCATCATAATCCTCCTATATCTATATCATCCCAATATCTTCTATTATTATTTCTTTTAATCACTATCACTTCATCATCAAACTCAAACTCATTCACCGCATCCTTAATTTCTTTTTGTTTCTTACAGAAATCTCTAGCTTCATTGAAATAAAATGGCAATAATGCTAATATACTTCCATTAGACTTTTCATCAAATAGATTGACTTGAATTATTTCATACATGTAGAATAATACATATCTAATCTGTGCATCATTCCAATCTTTGTGTTCTTGTTGGATATTCTTTAACATTGAAGTTATTAGTGTCCAGTTTATCTCATCCTTTTCATAGCCATTTTCGAGATATATTTCCTGTATGTAATCAGTTAATGCTACTCTATTCTTTTTTTGTTTCTCATGCAAATTAGCACAAGTTTCTCCACAATAGTTTGTATTTTTGTATTTATATGGTTCGTCTTTGATTATTTTGTTACAATATTTACATTTAATATTTGCCATATTAATATTTCCTATTCTTCCGTCATAACATGAATAAGGTCAAATATTGCAACAAACATTATTAGGAATGAACCAATACTATTCACTTTTACAATTCCAAATAATACCAAAATAGCAAACGATATATATGTTATTCTCATCAATTGCTCAGACATTAATGATAATATATGTTTCTTACTCATTTTAACCCTCCTATTAGCCTTATATAACCACTTAAACTTATAACTTGATATTCTTCTTAGGGTAATAAGTTTAAGCGGCTTAAAATGGCTTATAATTTAATTATATGACGGCTCTTCTGGTTCTTCTAAATCCATTCCTAATATACATCCAATTTCATATGCCGCATAAGAAACTCCACTTTCTATTCCATCAGTCCAACCACATTTATAAGGACTATAATTATTATTTACCCATTCTTCTAATTTTTTAATTTTATCTTCCATTTATTCCATCCTTTCTTATATATTCATGCATACAATTATATCAAAAGTATGCATGAAAGTCAATTGTTATTCTTCGGTATCTACATAAATACCACGTTCTGTTGCTAGGTCAACTAAATTATTGTATATAGTTTCAAGTTCTGTCAATTGGTCTTCTGTAGCATCTGAAACTTTTTTGTCTGAACCTAGCTGGTTTTCTATAATATCTAAAACTAATTGAGGATACAGACTATATAATTTCTTCATATATGGTTTGATATCAACCAAATAATCTTCTTTTGTATAATTATCTGTATTTCTACTATATACAACTAGTTCAGCATCATACTCTTCTGCTGATGATTTTTGAGCCTCTTCAATTGCTTCAATTATGTTTTCTGCTGTAAATGGATTAATAACTGGCTTCACATTAAATCTACTTCCAGCATAAAATGCATCTGTCTGAACGCAATATGCCTTAGACATAATTGTCTTATTTGTTTCTTTGTCAATTCCATTTGACATAACAAAAAATCTAAAGTCACAAATATCTCTAATAAATCTAGACGATGATTTGTCTCCCCTACTTCCTTTTGGTTGAATAAAATCTTTAGTTATTGCATTCCCATCTTTATCATTTTCTCCAGTTGGAATTTGAACACATTCTTCATGGGCAATAAATACCACTGTATATCCACATCCAGTTAATAAATTAATTTGTTGTTTAAACTCTTTTCTATATACTGAGTATCCGTTTGGATTTCCTTTTTCTAATTGTTGAATCTCTCCAACATCACTAACTCCATATTGTTTACATATTGCAATTTCAAACAATTCGATAATGTCCTCAATTGTATCAATTACAATAGTATTAAATTTATCTTTCATTGAATCTAAATTTTTATCATCTGTTAGTTCTTTTACTGTATCAATAAATACTTTTTTAGATTTAATTAATTTTTTATATCCTTTTAAAGCAGAACCACCAGATTCTCCCATAAGTAATAATGGCTTAGGAAATCTCATTGCTTGTGGAGTTTTTCCTAATGTATTTCCACCATAAATCATTATCTTTAGTCCTTCAAGACCATAAGAGACTCCACTTTCTTCTAAATCTAATAAACTATTTCCCATTTCATTCTCCTTTATTTTTATTTATTTTATTATAAAAATTAGAATACATATCTATAAAATCATATTTATCTATATATTTATACCATTTGCTCTTAAATTCCCCAACACCTATTTGACCTTGATTTTGAACAAAACTCTGTGGTATTACTATTACTTTTATATTTTTATTTTCATCTTCACATATCAATATATAAATATCACAATCATGAAATTTTTGTTCAAGATTAAATGAATAATATTTCATATTTCCATTATCAAATAGTCTTGAAAATTTTATATCTATTCTTATATTACCATTTACTAAAAAATCATATGCACAATTAGTATTCATTTTTTCTACTAAGTATCCATGATTCTCTAATAACTCCTTAGCTATTCCCTCTCCAATCCATCCTGTTTTTGTTTCAGATTCTTTCATTTCATATCCTATTTTATTTGACCAAAACTTAAATCCTCCTCTTCTGGAAATTATACAAGCAATAGAACTGTTTCCAAAATAATCTATTATTTCTTTTCTACTTGGAAATTTATCCATATTTTTATTAGATATCATTTCTTTTATTTTTTCTTCTATTTCTTCATTTGAAGTTTTATGCCAATGAACTCTAGAACCCATTGGTATATTAAATTTTTCTGATAGCTTTAAAATACCACCATTTCTATCAATTCTTGATAATATCGCAGAATTGTATTGTTTTATTATAGAACGTGAGGGGATATAATCTATCCCCATTGCGTCCATAATCTTTCTAAGTTCTTCTAATATAATTTCTTCGCTTTTATTTAATTCTATTTAATTCTCCAATCATTAAAATGGAAAGTCTGAATCTGAATCTTCAATATCTTTAAAATCAGCCTTACTTGGTCTACTTCCTAATCCTTTTTTCTCTTCTTTCTTAGCAGATGGTTTAGAACCCTTTTCTTTAGCTTTTTCTTTCATGTTTTCAATCATAATTTCTCTATCTTCCATAGCAGTTTTCATATCTTTAATTGAGATAAAATATTCGTTTTCTTCTTCAAATTTTTCATCACCCTTAAAGATTGAATATTCAGTTACAGTAAATCCACTTGTAATCTTTTCTTCTCTTCGTCCAAATCCACCACTTGATTTTTGTTTTTTAGCTCCTACATGTTTACTAACTACTTCATAGTATAACTTACATGAATCTCCTCTTTCATAAAAATCTCTGAAATCATCTGCTAAGTCAGCTTCAACAAAAAATGAATGAGGGATTGCATGTTTATTATAATCAAATGAATATGCCTCAACTTTCAATCTTCCTGTTTCTTTTGCATCTTCTCCTACGGTTTCATCAATAATAGAACGAATAATTACTGAAATTCTACCATCTGCAATATCTTCTTCTGGAACTCCACTTGACGTACACTGGAATGCATTAATATTAGGGTATGACTTAAATTCTTCATCTTGACCAACATATTCATTTGCATTTAATGAGCAATCAACCTTTACTCTCGTTGCTGGATTTTCCTCTGTAGATTTAGCTTTTGTAATGTATCCCATAATTGTTTCAAGTGCTTTAAATCTCTTATTATCAATTACTTTTCCATCTTTATCTAATGTTTTTTCATTTGTGTCAAACCCATTGTTAAAGGTTACTCCAATAAGTGTTTCACTTCCATCTGGTCTAACTACTTCTACTGTTAAGTTAGGATTTTTAAACTCCTTTTTCCCAATAACTTTACATGTTACTTTCTTTACTACTTTACCATCTTTTTTAAGTTCTACTTCTTTTTCTTTCATTTCAAAATTCATTTCACTTAAAGTTCCTACAATTTGTAACTGATTAACACTCTGTTTTACTTCGCTCATTCTCTATCTCCTTCTTATTGTTCGTTTGTTTTTACAATTAAATTCTTCTGATACTCTTTCATATCTGCTCTTCTTACAAAATCAGCAAATACTTCTCTTGTTCTCATTCTACCTCTACTACTTCTTTTGATGTGATTTTTCATACTTGACATTTATCATTCTCCTTTTTTTAACATTATAACATATAAATTATTGTTTGTCAATAGCTTTTTTCATTGCTTTCTTTCCTTGTGTAGATAGATTCAATTCAATGAATTTTTTAATTTCATCTAAACTTGCTCCATTATTAATATTGTCTAGAACCATTTGATTAGCTGTTTCAAAACCAATCATGATATTCTTAAT
>MUGC01000046.1 GCA_002900535.1 Thermoplasmata archaeon M9B1D
TACAATCAGATGCCGGGTTAATCGGGGAAATAGACTCTAAAAAAACTAGAGATGGAGTTATTGTCTGTAAAGATGGGTTTACTGCAACAACAGTAAACAAAGAACAATTCATAGCACTGACACAAAGATTTAATGTAAAAACAAGTATCATTGAGGTAGATGAATCAAGTCTTTTTTGTGAGATTTACCCCTAATTAACTATTTCAGATATTTTTCACACATTTCTAAAAACTTCTTTTTTCTTTTTTAAACATTTTGTTTTTTCTAATGGTTGTTTTTTTAATTTTGTTTCTGTTTAAAATTGGATTATATAATAAAATTGATTATTCATTGGTAAGATAAAACAATATACTGAGTCCAATAATTTCTATTATTGTTACTATACAAATTATAGCTGCAAGACCTTCAACTCCAAAACCTAATGATGATGCTAATATAGAAAATTCAAGGGCTGATGAGTAGTATAAAGCTCGTAGCATATTAAGCAAAAATAATGAAATGATAAGTAGAGGAATAAACACGAGTATTAAACCTATAATGTATGGGGATTTTGATTTAAAAAATATGTATAAATAAGCTGAAATAATACCAATTTTTAGATAAATTGTTATGCAAATTGCTAATACGCCTATTGTTAATAATATAACATCGGATGGATATAAGTGTTTAAGATAAGGATTATAAAAACTATAATTTGTTGATTGGTTACTAATAAATGGTGAGGAATTATTGAACTTTGAATTATTTGATAAAGAGTTATTCCACATTTGAAACCATTTATTCATATTATCATTATATTCGTCAATTTTATGATTTGCTTCATTATAAAAAAAGGTAGATAGTATAAAACCTGTTATTAAACCGAGGATAATCAAAATTGCTAATATACTTATTGTTTTTTTCTTTATCATAACAAAATCATTTTTTGATGGTTTTATATTCTCAATGTTCATATCTATCACAGTATCTCATTTCCTTATTTATCTATTTTTCCTTATATTGATTCCATATTTTTAAGAAATATCGCTTTTCTTTCATTAAATCATCTTTTATAAAATATGTTCTACCATAACTTGACCCAACTGTTTCTAATAAACCATTTTTTACAAGGATGTCAAGATGGTATCTAATAGTATTATAATCTATCTTTAATTTAACTGATAGATTATTTGCATTTTCAGGTTGGTTGAAAAGGTGATTTAAAATTAAACCCCTGCTATATCCACCAACACTATTAGCAATCAACCAATACAGAACATTTTTTATAGAGGTCATTAAAGCATAACCTTTCAAATACCAAAAATAGATAAAGAATTAAATAGCTTTTGAAAAAAATATTTAATTTGCGAAAGATTTTATAAAGATTTTTGAATGATTTTCGAATAATCAAAATAAACACAGATTTTTAATATTAGTTTAGAAATAAAATGATTAAACATTTACCAAATAGAATATTTGTTATTTCAATTATAATTTTATTGTGCGGTACCTGTTTTATACCTTTATATAATACTGAATCAACTAATCAGTTAATAGCTCAGAAACCAAACCAAAACCAAGTACAAAATTTAAATCCAAATAACTTCCGTATTTTGTTTGCTCCTATGTGGTATAATTCTACTTATCTGTTAGATAAATATAGTGAGATGGATAACATTTGGCATAGCAACTTTTATCCAGGTGTGTCAGTAGATTGGGTTGGAGATGGAACAATTCTTAGAACAATACGGTTAAGTGGAGCACCAGGAGGCGGTGGTGGTGTTCAAAGGTTAAACTGGGATGGAACGGTTATATGGGATTTTCGATATAATACTAATGGAGTTTTGAGTCATCATGATATTAAAATGTTACCTAATGGTAATGTGCTTTTAATTGCTTGGGAAACAAAAACATATGATGAGGCTATTGCTGCTGGTAAAAACCCAAATTCTACTTCTATTGGAGGTTTAATGCCTGATCATATCATCGAAGTTAAACCAACAGGTCCAACTACTGGTGATATTGTTTGGGAATGGCATGTGTGGGATCATCTTATTCAGGATTATGATCCATCAAAAGCAAATTATGGGATTGTCTCTGAACATCCAGAGTTAGTTGATGTTAATTACATTACAATGGCACAATGGGATCTTATGCATACTAATTCAATTGATTATAATGAAAATTTAGATCAGATACTCCTTAGTGTATGTTATTATAATGAAATCTGGGTTATTGATCATAGTACAACAACAGCAGAAGCAGCGAGCCATACTGGTGGTAATAGCGGCAAGGGAGGTGATATTCTTTATCGTTGGGGAAATCCCCAGACATATAAAAGAGGAACATCAAGTGATCAAAAGTTATTTTTGCAACATGATGCAACATGGATAAAATCTGGTTGTCCTGGTGAAGGAGATATTCTTATTTACAATAATGGGATGAGCTCACATACCAGTATTGATGAAATCACTCCACCAATGAATAAAAACGATGAATATTACATTGGAGCAGATTCTGCATATGGACCTACAGAAACAACTTGGAATTATACTGATACACTCATTAATGCAGGTCAGTATGGTGGTGCTGAAAGATTACCTAATGGTAATACGTTAATCACTAACGGAGAGACAGGATATATACTTCAAGTTGATCAAGAGAAAGTAAGACGTTGGTCATATCCCTCACATGTTCAAATATTCAAAGTTGTTTATGTACCTCCGAATGAACAATCAGATGAACCAGACCTTTATTGTTATGGTTCCTTAAAATGGTCACGTGCTAGTAGTGGAACAACATTAGATGGTTATTTTTATGTTACAAATATTGGGGCTAATGGTTCTCTGCTTAACTGGGAAATACTATCTTATCCTGATTGGGGAACATGGTATTTCGACCCTGATTCTGGTGAGAGACTTACACCAGAATATGGGCAATACAATGTACATGTTTCTGTTATTCCACCAAAAGAAAAAAATAAAGAGTTTGAGGGATATATTAGAATAGCAAGGCAAGAGAATCAAGAAGATTATAGTCTTATTCCTGTGTATGTTAAAACCTCTAGACAAAAAACGATTAATCTATCTATTTTTAAATTCTTTGAGAATCATCAAACTCTATTTCAGTTACTACAAAAATGTTTAAACATTTCAGGATAATAAAAAAACCAAACCATTTTTTTTTCTATTTTTAAGAAATAAATACTAGTGTAAAAATTATTATAAATAAGCCGAAACTCGGCGTTAAACTTAAAGTTCAATTTATTCCTCATCAAAACATCAATAAAACGTGTTCAACAGGAGAAAAAAAGCCTTGGCACGCCGCCTACCGAACTTTAACTCTAAGTTCAACTTACGCCCCCTAAAAACCCTCTATTTTTTTTACATTTTGTTGTTTAATGTTGTTGTTTTTTTAATTTTGTTACATATAGAGTAGGTAAGATTTAAAAGCAACTTAATCTATTTAATTGTGTTAGATAAAAATAATATTTTATTATGTGGGGGAAAACATTGAGAAAGATTACCTGTCTTATTATAATTTCATTTTTTCTCTTTTCATCTATATTCCCTGCTGTAGCATATGTGAATAATGATACAAAGTTTTATGACTCCGCCAAAGTTTGTTCACTTTCTAATTGGATTGAAATTCAAAAGCTCGGAGTTCCATGTGCCTCTGGATTTGGTTATTCTGTTTCCTTGAATGGTGATACTGCTCTCATTGGAATGGCTGGATCTGCATTTGTGTTTATCTATAATGGTACTGAATGGGTTCAGCAGGCAAAGCTCACTGCCTCAGACGGTGATGCATCATTCATAAGATTTGGTGAATTTGTTTCTTTGAGTGGTGATACAGCACTTATAGGAGCTCCCATGTATGATGATGGCAGAGGTTCTGCATATGTGTTCACTCGCAGTGGCAATACATGGTTAGAACAGGCAAAGCTCACTGCATCAGATGGAGAAGAATCTGACTATTTTGGTCATTCTGTTTCCTTGAGTGGTGATACAGCTTTAATTGGAACTTATGATGATGATGGTAGAGGTTCTGCATATGTGTTCATCTATACTGGTACTGAATGGATTCAGCAGGCAAAGCTCACTGTGTTAGACGAAACATCAGGCAATGTATATGGCGTCTGCGTTTCCTTGAGTGGTGATACAGCACTTATAGGAACAAGTTGGGATGATGATAGTAGAGGTTCTGCATATATTTTCACTCAAAGCGGTACTTTATGGGTTCAGCAGGCAAAGCTCACTGCATCAGATGGAGAAGAATCAGACTATTTTGGTCGTTCTGTTTCCCTAAGTAGTGATACTGCTCTTATTGGAGCACGTGGAAATGATGACAAAGGTTCTGCATATGTGTTCACTCGCAGTGGCAACACATGGTTAGAGCAGGCAAAGCTCACTGCATCAGATGGTGCCACAGATGATGTATTTGGCTATTCTGTCTCCTTGAGTGGTGATACTGCTCTAATCGGAGCGTATGGTGATGATGACAATGGATATGCTTCTGGTTCTGCATATGTATTCACTCGCAGTGGCAACACATGGTTAGAACAGGCAAAGCTCACTGCATCAGATGGAGCATCATATGATGTATTTGGCTATTCTGTCTCCTTGAGTGGTGATGCAGCTCTCATCGGAGCACCTTATCAAACTGACGTCGAACCATATTTAGGGGCAGTATATGTGTTTGCAAAAAACAAACATTCACCAGATAAACCAATTATAACAGGTCAAGTTAATGGTAAACCAAACATAGAATACGAGTATAAATTTGTATCAGCGGACCCAGATGAAGATGATATTGAATATTGTATAGATTGGGGGGACAACACAAGTGAAGTTTGTATTGGTCCATATCCATCAGGCGCAGAAGCATCAGCTAAGCATACTTGGTCTGAAAAAGGAAATTATATAATAAAGGCTAAAGCAAGGGATGTTTATGGTGATGAGAGCGACTGGGCAACACTTAAAATCATTTTGTCAAAGAACAAGATGGGTTATGTTTTGAATAGTTTTTTTGAGAGTTTATTGAATTATTTATCTTTTGTTTCTATTGGGGGAATAAATTGCAAAGAACTTTTCCAATTATAGGAATTATTCTTATTCTTATTTTATCTGGAATCCCTACTATTTTATCATTTGATAATTACTTTGTTAATCTGGTTGAAGATGATAACAATTTAGTTTATATCAAAATATTTGAACAACTACCAGACTATAAAACATTCAGGGTATCAGATGCATATTTTTTAGATAAACCTAAGGTTTATGAGAATTTATGGGATGTAGATGATCATATAGTTAAATTAACTTGGTGGGGTTGTACTCTGCAATGGGAAGGAAATGAATGGATTAATGGAACTCCTGAAGGTATGAATTTTTTTATCTTTTTTTACGATGATTATCAATATATATACAATCCTCCTCCAGTTGAATTAATTAAATCTTTTGATTTTCCAGCTGAAGACATTGATATAACTCATACTGGGGAATATTTTTATCCTAACATAGGAGGAACATTTGAAGTAATAAAATTCGAATGTTTATTATCATCCCCTATTAGTTTATCTGATGGTAATGGTTGGATTTCAATTCAAAGTTACAATGATACCGAAAATGATAATTTTATATGGCTAACTGGTAGTGGAGGTGATAATTTCTCCTATCAAGAGCATGGTAATCAAGAAATGTTTCACGATATGTCCATTTGTTTATATAGAATAGACGAACCACCAAATGAACCAACGATAACAGGTAAAACAAGTGGAAAACCTCGGGCAGAATATGAATATAAATTTATATCGACTGACCCAGAAGAAGATAATATAGAGTACTGTATCGATTGGGGAGATAACTCTGGAGAAGTTTGTATTGGTCCTTATATATCAGGTGTAAAAGCAACTGCTACGCATAGTTGGTCTAAAAAAGGAAGTTATATAATTAAAGCTAAAGCAAGAGATGTTTATGGTGCTGAGAGTGACTGGGCAACACTAACTGTTAGTATGCCAAAAAACAAGATGGATTATCAGTTAAACAACTTATTTGAAAGATTCTTATTTGAAAGATTTTTACATTATTTTCCTTTCTTTGAAAAAATACTAAACCAAAGATTATAATTTATTATCTAAAAATAACTTGATCCTAACTTTTTTTGGGTACAAGTCCCCTTTTTTCAAGTTTCAGTAGAAAATGATATTTTTTATTATTGATTAACAGGAGAAAAAAAGCCTTGGCACGCCGCCTACCGGACTCGAACCGGTGACCGCTCGGTTAACAGCCGAGTGCTCCACCAACTGAGCTAAGGCGGCAATGTTAAACAAATCAGCACCCTGAATAGAGCAATGATTTAAAAGATTACCCGTTTAATAACCATATCTTTCAGCATGACGAAGTTCTTTCATCTGAGCTTCTACGAATTTATAAACAGTTGCTTGTTTGCTTCCTGTTAAAATCATATCTATTGCTTTTTTTAAAATATTCATTTTCATAACATCAGAAATAATTGAGATAGTAGTTCCGTATATAGAAATCTTTGAGTCAGTAAGCTCCTCCAGAACCTTTCTTGTTTTTCCTTCTTTTCCGATTATTCGGCTTTTAATTCTTCTGATGTGACTTTCTTTTTTACCTACATAATCCTGTAGGTCAAATATAAAAAAATCAGCATCGTCATCTAATAGTGTTAATGCATTTTGTGGAGAAAAACCACGACCAATTGCCTTAATAATATTCTCAATTTTTATCACTATTAAGGGGTCTTCAGAGTCTTGATCATTGAATGATATTTCTCCTTGTTTTGAATCGATGTTTATTTTGATTCCTGATCTTTTTTCAAGGTCTTTTTTAGTTACCCCATTATGACCTATTAAAACACCCACACGATCCATAGGTATTTTAAGATATTTCATATCAATCACTAGTTATTATTTACAATTTTTTTATAAATTTTATTTTCATCTGCCTGGATATTATACTTCTTAAAATATCTTACGATGTTATTTATGTCTCTTTTTAGGAAATCTAAAGCATTTGGATGCTCGGTAAGTATTCCTTGTCCAAGATCGATAATATATGGTTTGTTTTTGTGAATTAGTACATTAAAAGCACTAATATCTCCATGAACAAGCTCTGCTTCTTTGTACATTTTGCTTATAAAATCTATAATTTCTTCAAAAATTTTTTTCGGGTCAATAAGAGTTACATCTTTAAGTAAAGGTGCAGGTTTTGTTTTAGTTCCAATATATTCCATTACTAAAACATTATTGCGATAATCAATTGGTTTTGGCGCTCTAACACCTATTTTTTTTAACCTTTGAAGGTTTTTAAATTCTTTTTGGGCCCAAGCAAATACAATATCTTTCCTTGTTTTACGAATAGTTTTAAACCTCGGGTCACCCAGTATATAATCTTGTATATGTTTAAAAGTTGACGTAGAAATTCTGTAGATTTTAATAGCTACAAATTCTTTATTATTTTTAACTCCACGAAAAATGTTTCCCTCTTTACCAGTTGAAATAGGAAAGTCAACAATATCAAAAATTTTATCTGAAATAAATTTTTCAATAGTAAGCAATGTATATTTATCAAAAACTTCATCAAGTGTTTTTTTTTCAATACCAGTTCTACTGATTATATCTTGCAGTTTTCTATCAAGTTTTTTAAGGGTCTTTTCATTTAGTAGCTCGTCAGAAGACATCTATTTCCTCAGGGATTAATTTTCTTCTACTAAGAATATTTGCTTGTGTTCGTCTATATCTAAAAATAATATCTGCTTTCTCATCTTGAATGTCCCAAGGTTTTATTATGACAAGATCGCCTGCTCTAACTCTTTGTTTCCTTTTCATTCTGCCAGGTATTCTTGCAAGTCTTGATTTGCCATCAGCACATATAACATTTATCCTGGAACCGCCCATTAGGCGGTCTGCTATTGCAAACATTTCGTTTTTGTTTTTATTCGGTAATGGAAGTCTTATATATTCTTCCTGTTCAGGTTTTTCTTTAGATCCTTCTTGGTACACGAAATCACTAACTCTTGCTTAATCCATACAATGAAACATATTATTAAACTTTTACCATAAAA
>MUGC01000047.1 GCA_002900535.1 Thermoplasmata archaeon M9B1D
GTATTTTTTCTAAGAAAGTAAAACGCTCTAAAATCTTTAGAATTTTTTGTAAGATTGGGTTGTAGATGTTTATCTTTGGCATATTTACTTCAAAGGTTGCCCAATCACTTTCTGCATAACGGTAATCAATAGCTTTAACCTTAATATTATAGATTCCTTTTGTATTCCACATATGTGAAATAATTATTTTTTTTCCAGATTGATTAAAACCGGTTAAAGTTATATTATTATCACCCCAATCAATTAGATATTGTACATCATCTTGATCGGGATCGGTAGTTTGAATAGTATAGTTATAAGATTTTTGAATAACACCATTTGTTTCACCTGTGATTGTAGGTTTATTTGGTGGTTGATTCGGTATATTTTCTGTTGGTGGTATGTAAACAATTTTAAAAACATTATTTGAGAGTATTGAAGGATAAGGATTCGTATATGTCCATACTGTTGAGCCCAAAGGGGTTATTTCGAAAAATTTGCCTTGTTCTCCGCTACAAATAAGGGTGTTTCCATTTGGTAAACGCTCAGCACCAGATATCATTCTTGACCAAAAGCTTCCAGCAGGACTTGCAATATAAACCCAGGTTTGCTCAATAGGTTCATATGCAGAACCAGGCTCAAGAAAATATTCACCAATTTCATTTACTGGGGGAACAATTTCATCAACAGAAGAAAAACGACCTTCTGGGCGATCAACTCCATTATTAAAAACAATAATATTTCCCTCTCCAGGATATTCTTCATTTATCCAATTTGCATCATGTTGACCGAAGAATTTTTGATCATTTGATGTTCCTGCTCGATATGCTTGAGGATTACCCCAACGATAAAGAATATCGCCTCCCTTGTCACTATTACCACCAGAATGCCCTGCTGCTTCTGCTGTTGTTGTACTATGATCGATCACCCAGATTTCATTATAATTTCTAACACTAAGCATGATTTGATCAAATTTTACATTATAGTCAATAGAATTAGTATGCATCCAATCAAGACCACTAGACGATACATAATTGATATCTATTAACTCAGGATGGTCATCTACGGCACCATAATTATCTTTTGAGGGATCATAATCCTGAACAAGATGGTCCCATACATGCCACTCCCAAACAATATCACCAGTTGTCAAACCAGTTGGTTTAACTTCAATTATATGATCAGGATAGACGATGTCACCAATAGGAGTATTTGGGTTTCGACCGGCAGCAATTGCTTCAGCACGTGTTTTGCTTTCCCAAGCGATCATAAGTACATTACCATTAGGTAAAGGCTCTATATCGTGATGACTTTGAAACTCGTCAGTACAATATCTGAAGTCCCATATAATAGTACCATCCCACAGTATTTTTTGGATACCACCACCCATACCCCCTAAACCTTGTACATCTACTTTTATCGTTCGGAGAATAGTACCATTACCTAACCAATAAACGGCTTGTCCCGGAAAATAATTACTCGACCATGTATGATTTACTGCACCTGTGCTATCAATTAAATATGTTTTGAAGGAAGTCATAGGAGTAAAAAGAATTTGGCCATTAATTGATCTTTGTGATTCTTCAAAATTTTGTTTATAGTTCTGATTTAATATTTGAGTGTTATATACTGGGGTAAAACATGTTGAATACAATAAAAGTATTATTGAAATAGCAAAGATTCTATACATAAAACGTTTGATCATATTGTATCTATTGTTCTCCTATTTATTGTTATTAACTGGTTGACTATATATAGATTTTTATTAAAGTTTATATATTTTGAAAAATTTAAATAAACGGACATCATTTAGTTACAAACAATGAATTCAAAGTTTGAAAAAAAATATTATCTTATCTTGAATAAACAACCATTAGCTGGAACAACATTTGTCAACTGGATGAAAGTACTAATTGAAAACAGAGTTAAAATTGATTGGCAATTTATTCCAAGAGCGCTATATGTAACAATGATGATTATTTTTGTAACACCTTTAAGAATAATTGAAAAAAGAAAATTTGATGAAATATTTCAAAAAATAAAAGTCGAAAAACCGATTTTTATAATTGGACATTGGAGGAGTGGCACAACATTTTTACATTATTTAATGGGAAATGATAAAAACTTAGGATATGTCTCAACAATGAATACACTTGATCCAAGTATTTTTTTAAATTATGGAAAATTTTTAAAAAGAATTGTTGCACATAGTCTTCCAAAAAAAAGACCTATGGATGACCTCGCGATGGGGACAGATCTACCTTATGAGGAA
The DNA here is from genome assembly GCA_002900535.1 of Thermoplasmata archaeon M9B1D. GTDB lineage: Archaea > Thermoplasmatota > E2 > DHVEG-1 > DHVEG-1 > M9B1D. Next base: position 2,252 of record MUGC01000047.1, read on the forward strand.
GAGTACGCGATTGCGAATCTATGTCCCTATTCATTTTATCATGCATGGTACTTTCCAAGAGCAATAAATCAATATTACAAACGGTATATCTTATACGAAAATGCAGAAGATATCATTAATGAATGGAAAAAAGTGTATCTATATTTTTTAAAAAAAATAACTTACAAACACAATGGAAAACAAATAGTGTTAAAAAGCTTGGTTAACACTGCTAAGATAAAACATCTTTTATCTATGTTTCCAGATGCAAAATTTATACATCTATATAGAAACCCCTATGAAGTTTATATGTCGACATGGAAGTTATATAATAGTATATTACCGTTTTTTTCTTTTCAGCATATAGATGAAGAAGAGTTTGACAAATCTATTTTAAAGATTTATAAAGTTATATCAAAAAAATATTTAGAAGACAGAAAATTAATTCCAAAAGAAAATTTAATTGAACTTAGATATGAAGATTTTATAAATGATCCATTAAAAACATTAGATTTGATTTATTCGAAATTTGATATTTCTGGTTTTGAAAAAGCAAAGCCTGCATTTAAGGAATATATTAAAAAACACGCAGATTATAAAAGGAATTATTATAGAATAGATGAGCATATTAAAAATAAAGTATATAGCGAATGGGAAGTTATTTTTAAAGAATTTGGCTATAAGAAATAAAGTCAAAAATTATATATATGATGTTATATATAATTAAAGCCTCTGAAGAATTACTATGACATCAATAATTCATGTTAAAAGTCTTGCTTTATGTGAAGCAATGAGACCATTCACAAGTATTCTTGCTATAGCTGGAACATATATCGGAGGCATAGTTGCTGGTGCGCCCTTTTTTTCGATTCCTTTAATCCTAGCAATGGTTGTTGTTTTCTTTGTTGGCGCAGGAGGTATGCCATTTAATGATTATTTTGATCGTGAAGTTGATATAATTTCTCATCCAAATCGGCCTATTCCATCTAAACGATTATCCCCAAAGGGAACCCTTTATTTTTCTATACTACTATTTAGTCTCGCTGTTTTTATTTCCATTTTTATTAATTTACTTTGTTTCGTGATAGTGCTTTCTGCCATAGGATTTTTATATTGCTATGAGACCTTCTTTAAAAATCAGGGATTTATAGGAAATATTGTAGTAGCGTTTCTGTCCTCGATGTCATTCACTTTTGGTGGTATAGCAGTTGGTAATCCTTTTGCTTCTTTACTTCTATCAGTTCTCACCTTTTTCCTCTTTACTGGAAGAGAAATATTAAAGGATGTGCAGGACGTTAAAGGAGATATTTTAACAAGGAATACATTGCCTATGAAAATAGGAGAAAAAAAAGCTGTTCTTGTTGCATCTATACTCTTAATAGCCGCCATTCTGTTAAGCCCTCTCCCATTTTTTCTTCATCAGCTTGGCATTGGCTATCTTACCATCATAACAGTGGTTGATGTATTGATTATATATATCATTAAACAAAATTTAAAAGACCTGCGGAACACAGATCAATCCGTGAGTCTTACTAGAATTGCAGCAGCAATAGGGATAATTGCTATTATTCTTGGAGTCGTCATGTGATTACTTAATAGAACGGACTTGATAATATTTTAACGAAAAATATGTTATTAAAACTAAATGTTTTAATTATATGGGAAATGATTTAATATTTTTTTAATAGATTAAAAATAAGGCTATTTCAGAAGCAGAAAAACAAGTTATGCTCCCGTTGGGACGGAACATGAATTTATCAGTAAAAGATATAAGAAAAAAAGTAAAAAGAGAGTTATAGTTTAGATTAGTATCTGGTTTAGTATTTTTTCAAAGAAAGGAAAACGTTGAAAGAACCTTTGTAAAAACAATGATGTGTTGATTGTTTTAGTCTTTGAAGTTGTAAGATAAACACGTATTGTGCAGTAATCAGAACTATCATGTTTACTTACTATAATAATGGTTCCATTAAATGTTTTTAATATTTCACTTGGTGTTTTAATCTCAATTTTAACAGTGCAGTTTCCATCTCTCGGTTTAAGATCATTATAATCAGATGGAGTAAAAGTCCAATTGCCCCACTCTGGATAAGATTCAATCCTCCAATCAAGTAAAGATAAATCACCCCCAATGTTTTGAACATTAAAACTATCAGTAAAAGTCAATCCAGGTTTTATATCAGTCCAATTAAATTTACCTGAACAAACCAAATCAGGTTGATACTCATAATCTGGTGCAACTTTAACGAGCCAGACGTTACTCTTTGGGGGTCCATAATATTCTGTCTGCCCAGCCATAATATAACCACCTTCGTTGGTTTGCTCAACTGAATAAAACTCTCCATAAGGACCAAATGTTTTATCCCATATTTTATTTCCTTCTTCATCTGTTTTAATTATCCAACCATAATTACCCGATCCAAAGGAATTAGTATAACCTGCGATAATATATCCTCCATCATTTGTTTGGTCAATGGAGTATCCCACATCATAATTATCTCCACCAAATTCTCGCCTCCATATTTGATTACCGAAATTATCTGTTTTAATTAAATATATTTGTGAATCACCGGATCCAATATCTTCACTTGGACCCGTTATAATATATCCCTGATCTGATGTTTGTAAAACTGATAAGCCATACTCGAAATCATTTTCTCCAAATGTTTTTTCCCAAAGAAAGTTTCCATTATTATCTATCTTAATTAAAAATATATCACAGTTTTCACTACTAAATAAATCCGTAAAACCACCTGTTAATATAAACTCACCATCAATAGTTTCTTTAACTGAATAGCTAAAACTTAAAGATGGAACATTGTAATTCCATTGTATATTTCCATTTGAATCAGTTTTAATTAACCATCCGTAAGCATCAAGAGCTTCATATTGTTCAGAAAAAAGGATAGAAGATCCTGTTAAAATGAATCCTCCATCTAAAGTTTGTTTAACACAATTACCATTATCATCATCTGAAACATTAAATATTTTAGTCCATTCCTCTGTTCCATTTGAATCAGTTTTACATAAAAAAACATCAGCAAAAATTGATTCACTTTGGTAAATATTTCCAGTTAGTATATAACCTCCATCATTTGTTTGATAAACTGAATTAGCAAAAAAACCAGGTAATTCACCATAAGATTTATTCCATTGTTCGACTCCATTAAAATCTGTTTTTATTAATAGAGAATAATGAACTGGACCTGGTGGAGATGAGCCACCAGCAATAATATATCCATTGTCATTTGTTTGTTGAACACATAAACCTATATCATAATCATATTCGCTTCCACCATAAGTCTTATTCCATTGCTCTGCTGGTGGTAAAACATCATCATCAGTTTGTTCATTATAAAAATTTGATTTTATTATATTTTGTTTAAATCCAGATAAAGTTGGAGTAATACAGGTTCCTAAAAATAATATTGTTATAATTAGGGTTATCAGTTTTTTAATCATTATTTTTTTCCTCTTACAAATAAAATATTATTTTTATCTAACAAAATTAAATAGATTAAGTTGTTTTTAAATCTTACCTAATATATATGTAACAAAATTAAAAAAAATAGTTTAAAAAAAGCAAAATGTAAAAGCCATTTTCGATAATAACTGTTTGAAAAAACTTTCAAGCTGAAGATGATCTAGACAGTGAGGTTTAAACATAAATTAGTAAATTTTAAATTTTAGGATATTAAATCAATAGATTATAATTGAATTTTCCTATTTTTTATTTCAAAAAAATATTCAATCCATGCAGCTCTTACACTCGGGATTGTTTCAAATTCTATATGATATTTTAAAATATCTTTTAGCCTTTTTGTAGTAGCCATTTTTCTTAGCATTGAAAAATTTATTATATTTTTATTATTTTTTTCTTGATTAAATTTTCTCTTCATATATTATTGTCCTGGAGATAAATAGCATTATTCATTAATTAATTTTATGTATAAAAAATGAAGAATTATATTATTAAAAAATTTTTTAAGATTATTTGACTCAATTTTTTTTGAATATAAGTAGAAAAAATAGCATTATGCTCCCGTAGGGAAGGGGGCACGAATTTACCAGTAAAAATTATGGTTTTACCACAATTGCAACCATATGCAATGCACGGAATTATCCATCCCATCCATATTTGAACACCCACGACATGTATTCTTTCCCAAAATCAACAATAACGGATCCTGCATTGATTTCGTTTCTCCCATCATTGTCACAGTCACCAATAGAAACCACTGCCAAATCGCCAAATGTATCATCAATGAGAGCTTCTTCTTCATAGGTGGCGCCATTCCATTGTAAAACATGAATGACATCAGTACCTGCACACACTTCAGCTATATTGTCATTATCAACATCGCCTACATCAAGACCTTCGATAAGTAACCCTTCACCAGGCCATTCCTTTTCGTATTTTACAATGTAACCGGAGCCGTTCCATTCAAAAATTGTTATCCGAGGTGAGTAGAACCCGATATGAATCTCATCTTTACCATCCATATCGCTATCTTTGCACACACAAGCAAAAGGATGATTTTCATACCATTCCCCTGGTTCATCAACAAGGATGGTCGGAGTAAATTGCATAGTCTGGTTATTCCAGTTCAACACCACGACTTTATTGCCAGATCCAAGGACGATTTCATTTTCTCCATCTTCATCCACATCACCAAGACCAGCCATGAAGACTTCGCCATTAACACCGATATCATCCCACTCAGCATATTTCACTAATTGGTTTCCATTCCATTTGAAAACAACTATTTCAGGAATCGACCGTGTCCAATCACGGCAACTCATGATTAGTTCATTAAAACCATCGTTGTCACAATCACCGATATAGCAATCAGGATTACCACCACCATTCCGTTCAACCCATGGGTTCCAAGCAATTATACGATAACGGTCATTTATAAATTTATAAACAGTTGCATGCCATGAAACCGCGATTTCGTTATTTCCATCACTCGTTAAATCACCGATAGCAAAACCATTGGAATCTTGACGAATGAACGGATAAAAAGGACATCGCAACATATACGTCTGTTCGTACGTCTGTAACTCATCGTTCCATTCCATGATACGTAACCTCGCATCTCTTCCACCAATAAGTAGCTCATTATCACCATCATTGTCGCAATCACCAATGGGTTGCGGTCCTTCATAACGAGCTCCATAAAACGGGCTTCTCCCAAAGCTCCTTTCCCATTGTATCCCATATACATCAGTCGCACTGTTCATTGATATTGAATTCTGTAGATATCTTGTCGGATCATCTAAAGAGGCTGCGGAGAGGTCAAATAATGAAAAAAAAATTATTACCATAGGAATCATCAAATATCTCTTCATAGGCTTATTCACCTTTTATCATTCTATTCCAACTCAAAATCATTTATATCTAGAAAAACAATGAATCCTTGTATATTTAAATTTATGTTAGGATAAAAAACGCTAGGAAAGGAGATTTGAACACGTGGATTTCAAAATCAGTTTAGTTTTTTACTTAAAACTAACAATGATAATAAATAGCATGCTTACGTCGGGAAGGGAACACGAATTTACCGGTAAAAAATATTAGAAAAAAGAATTGATTATGGAAATCATAAAGAAGAATAAGTTGAATATAAAAATAAATTTAACATATAAGAGGTTTACAATTGATTAATACGTTTTTCACCATCTTTTATCTGTAATTTTCTAAAAGCATTAATAAGATTTGCTAATCCTGTTGTTTTTGCGGCGTATCTATCAGCTTGATATTCATCTCTGAAACGTTTGAA
>MUGC01000291.1 GCA_002900535.1 Thermoplasmata archaeon M9B1D
CTTACGCTCTCGGCATTATCGCTACTGTTAGTATGTGAAATAGCAATAAAAGTTGCACCTTGTGTCATTTAGTGCTCCTTTGTTTATGCTAATTCTTTAAACTGTATCATACTACCGGCACGAATTAACCCGATTTTATTAGGTAATCTGTTGTTAATACTTGATAATACACCCGCTACAATAATTCTAATATTAACATCTCGGCTGTTAATAAAGAGTTGTAACTGTGTTGTGTCCGCTATTCCGCTCTCGTGTTTAATATCGGATATATAGCAATCTTGGTTTACTATGCAAAATGTTAGACTTCCGTTATTATATGCTGTTGCAAAAGCATTTGCTACATCTGTATTGCTAAAGGTTTCGTGTTGACATACATTACCTGCTTTATTTACAAAAGTTACTTCAAAATCTTTTGGTGTCGCTACCATATTTTTTCACTCCTTTTAAACGATATAACCGCCACTATCTCCACCCATTCCGAAACCACTGAGTAAATCACCGGCTAAACCCATCCCACCAATAGTTTTTAATGTGTCATTCCGTCTAAAATAACCAACACCCAATACCGCTATATCATCAGCAAAAGGAACATTCACAAAACTTCGGATTATTTTAGCACCAGCTCCTGCGATTAAACCATCAATAACAGGTTTAAAACCGCCACCGCCACCCCTTGCACGTCTTACTATTGTTCGGGTGCGGGTTTTATACCTAAACTTTCTCCTCGCCATACAAAAGAAATCTTAGATTCATTATAAATATGTTTCCCCTATATTACCCGTATTTTGACCTTTTAGACCGCCTAAAAACTTTCCTATTAGTTCGGGATTTTCCGTAACCATCTTTATTAGTGTATCTGTCGGGTTTTCACTTTCGCCTTGCTCTCCCGCTCCTAATAGTTCTAGTATTCCCTGTATTTTATCCATATCTAAATTTTTAACTAAATCTATGATATTGCCTGTTGGTTCGGCTTTAATCCTTGCTGTTCCTGTTGGTAAACCCATCTCCCGCTCTAATTTTTTAAGAGATAGCTTATTTTGAGCAATAATATTTGATTTTTGGATTTTAAAGTTTTCTTTAAGAAACCAAGAACGCTGACTTAATAGGAATATTAGCACGAAAAAAGCGTTCATAGATAGACCTGTTATTATTATAGATGTTCCTAAATCAATCCCCATTAATTAACACCCCTTAATCTTTTGTTGTCCAATGAAACACGCCGGACAATTATCAAAATAGTGCAATCCGTGTTTTTTAACAATAGCGTTTTGTTTTCTCTTTTCGCTCCGGTGTTTGTTTAATGTTCATTTTTTACCACTCTCGCTTTTTTTAATTGATTTGCATAAGCTAAACTTGTTTCAACTGCATCTTTTTTCTGTTCTTCTTTCTTTTTTAATTCAATATTTAGCTTATCCAACTGTTTTAACATCAAACGATAGTTGTCTAATAACTCGTTTAATGCTCTCGATAGGTTTTTTCGCTTTCTATATCTCATTTCTTCCAATAGGAAAAAGTAATTTTCTTCTTCCAAGCAAAATTGTTGCGTTATTTTCATTACATACCACCACGAAAGTAATATTATTATTATTATTAATAGTTGTCTATCTCGGTATATATAATAAATGATTTACGATGATTTTTATTTATATTATCGTATAATATATTCTCTACATAAAAAGTAGGGACTTTCAATGAAAAAACATATAAATAAGATTATTTTGGTTTAAATACTAATGGTGCGTTATGTATTTGCTGTTAAAATACTTTGGAATGTTTTTATCGCTTGTTGTTGGTGTAACTTCTTGTAAATCTAGGTTATAAACATCAGTTGTTGTTTGCCTGCCTGCTTGTGCTGTATATCTACTTGATAAGACATAAATATACTCTGTTAAATTACTACTGCATAAATAAGAAATCGTATCTAATAAAATTGTTCTGTCGCTATCGCTATAAATTTTAGCATAAAAAGATGTTCCCCCTCTCACCACTTCAAAATAATACATAGTGTTGGGTAATGGACTTAAATAATCATCACTTCCACCCGCCACCCCGTCAGAATATTCTAAGCGAATCTTTTTAGAAACACCATCTTGATAAAAATATATAATAAAATATTCCTCATTATTTGTAACGTGCTCTCCAAATCCGCCGATAAAATTTGACATTCCCCAAAAAAAACCAATTCCATATAAGTTAGTAAAAGTATTTTTTGCTTCTATTAAATGAGCTAGGTTTCCAAAATGGCCCGCTCCATAGTCTTTATATAAATAAACTTCTACTATGTCGTTTCTGTCTAATATGCCGTTTGCGTGTTGGCTGTCTACTACTGTTATTCTGTCGTTAATGTTATCCACTTCTGCGTATGTTGCAAAATCTTCGTAAGCTATATTATCACATCTGTAAGTGTTGTATTTATGCTCGTATCTTCTTTTATGAGTTGTCTATATTTTAAGAGTTCGGATATAATTAAATCTTCTTTGGGTGTAAATTCGTTATTAAGATAATATTTCCATTCGCTCTCTGTTATTTGTAATGTGCTGTATAGTTTACCCTTGCTGTTATGTTCCAACCTTAAAAGTTCTTGTAATCTATACAGTTGTGCATATCTTTCACTTCCTTTTATTGAATTGTAATTTATTGGGATAATTCCCACCCCCTTTATTTAGGTTTTTCAGCATCTAATAATTTATTTGCTAATGCAGAAATTGTTTCCTTTTGTGCTACAATTACTTCTCTTTTTGTTTCTTGACCTGTTACTACACCGAATAAATAAGTAATTGCACCCGTTACCAATATTGTAAATTGTCCATCAAACCCTAAGCTATATGCTACTAATTGTAGAAACGCTAGAACAATAATCCCAATTATAGCAAATGTTTTATTTGTTATTTCCATTCTTCACTCCCTTGTTAATAAATTCTTTTAAACGCTCCAATAACGGCTTATACTCGTAAATATGCGTATGGTAGATATAATTATAATGTTCGTGGTTTTCGTGCTTGTGTGTGTGTTTGTATTTGCCTAAAATGTATATTCCCGCTAATACGCCACCCGCTATTAAGACATATTTGCCGATATTACCAAAAATGTTTGGAATATCAATACTTGGTAATTCTGCACCTGTCGGACTTATTGGTGTAGTCCATTCCTCTTGGGTGTCGGGTTGTGACGCTTTATAATCTGCTACATATTTAATATTCTCTTGATAAAATTGCGAGATTGGTAGAAAGTCAGTTATTGCTTTTGCTTTATCTTGTCCTGTTCCTGCATACAAATCTAATGCACTTTTACTATAGTTTAATGTTGACATAAACGGACTACCAAATAAGAAATCGCTTACGAAATTTGGAACTGTTAAACCACCGCCACCGCTATTTGTGGATTTGTATTTTGTTACTTGGCTGTCGGGCTTTATTTCGTGTCTGACTATTGGACTTTTTATAGCGGGTGCTGTTACTGTGTGCTCTCTTGGACTTATTGTCGGACTAATTGTTCCATGTTTCTCTATAACTGCTTGACCTAATTTTGTTGTTGCTAAAAATTTATCTATTGTCGGACTATAAGGCATTTTTATCAGCTCCCTAACGCTACCATCAGGCAACGCCTGATTAGTTGGTTATCTGTTCCACCTTCAACGTATAGTTTTACATTGTGCATGCCTGCATAACTTGATACATCTACATAGTCTTTTGTATCTAATACACCGCTTGTAAAGGTTTTAGTTTTAACTGTTGTGCTCCCTATAATTAATTTTATTGTGTTGTCTGCGTCTAAATCCGTAGATTTACCCGCTCTTAGAACTAATAATATGCTGTCCACGTGGGTTAAATCGTGTCTTGAGTTGTAAATATAATATGGGGTGCTTGGGCTACCGAAATTTATTGAATTGTCGCTACCGGTATCCCAATAAAGATAGGTAGAGTTTTTAGTATCTATCGGGATTGCTTTTGTTATCATTTAAGTAAACCTACCGCCACAATTTTTGTATTGTTTCCGGCATTTTGGTTTTTAAAGAAAATATCTGTAAGGTTTACACCTGCGCTGCTCCTAAAACTTACAATATCTCCAGCTGACAATTCAAACTCTTGTATATTTTTATCTCCATAATAGGCATCATTCGTAAGTATCTGTATATCTAACTCTTGAAAAATTAGCGGTGTCTGTGTCGGACTTACGCTCTCGGCATTATCGCTACTGTTAGTATGTGAAATAGCAATAAAAGTTGCACCTTGTGTCATTTAGTGCTCCTTTGTTTATGCTAATTCTTTAAACTGTATCATACTACCGGCACGAATTAACCCGATTTTATTAGGT
>MUGC01000048.1 GCA_002900535.1 Thermoplasmata archaeon M9B1D
GGGAATAGGGTACTTTACCTTGCCATTGGCAGTACATGGTAAAGCAAAAAAAATTTATTCTTGTGAAAAAAATCCTGTATCATACAATTACTTATGTGAAAACATTGTTTTGAATAATGTAACTAGTGTCGTTGAACCGCTTTTGGGAGATAACAGAGAAATTGCACCAAAAAATATTGCAGATAGAGTTATTATGGGCTATATTGGAGATACTGCAAGTTTTTTACCTACTGCTTTTAATTGTTTAAAAAATAGTTGCGGTGTTATTCATTTTCATGATAAATTTCCTGAGAAGAACGCCTCAGATTTAATAATGAAAAAAATTAAACAAGAAGCAAACAATATAGACAGAGTAGCTGAACTCCTTAGATATAAGCAGGTTAAATCCTATGCTCCTGGAATCGGTCATTTTGTGTTTGATATAAAGGTGAATGAAAAATGAAAGATGTAAAACTATATGTTTATCATGCAAATGAGGACGACCCGAAAAAGTGTACCGCTAAAAAACTTGCACGTTTTAAACTTGTAAAACTTGAAACAAATATTCGTAAAACCCCCAAAGGGGCTATTCTTCTAAACCCATTTGCAGAAAAAAGCCTGTCAAAAGAGGATTTAGTTATTGCAAAAAAAAATGGTATTCTGGCTATTGATTGCTCATGGAAAAATGCTGAAAAAAGTTTTAATTTTCTTGATAAAATAAACAATTCTAGAGCACTTCCTTTTGTTCTTGCAGTAAACCCAGTAAATTATGGTAAACCTTTTAAGCTTACAACTCTAGAGGCTTTCTCAGCGGCATTGTACATTCTAGGTTTTATCGAAAAAGCAGAAGAGATGCTGAAATTATATAAATGGGCTCCAAATTTTTTAGTTTTAAATAAAAATCCTTTAGAGGATTACAGAAATGCAGAAAGCAGCAAAGAAGTTATTAAAATTATGAAAAAATATTTTTAAGTAATCTTTGGTTATGTAAGAAAAGAGGTTTTATAATATGGTACATGAACTTGATACATTTTTCAAACCAAAAACTATAGCAGTAGTTGGTGCATCACGTGATTCGAGAAAGATAGGTCATGCTGCACTTAAAAATATTCTTATTTCTGATTATCAGTGTAAATTATATCCAATAAACCCAAAAGAAGAAACAATTCTTGGTCTTAAATGTTATAAAAAAATTTCACAAGTTCCAGGTCAGATTGACCTTGTTTTAATTTCAGTTCCTGCAATAATAGTACCAACAATTCTAAAAGACTGCGTAGAAAAAAAAGTACAAAATGTAATAATTATTTCATCAGGGTTTGGAGAGGTAGATAATCACGAACTAGAAAATGAACTTAAAGAAATTATAAAAAAATCAAAAATGAGAGTACTTGGACCAAATGTTATGGGTTACAAAAACGCATCAATAGGTCTTGATGCATCATTTGCATATGGAACACCGCGAAAGGGAAATGTAGCATTAATTTCCCAAAGTGGAGCACTTGGGATTGGTATGATTTATCTTGCAAATAATGAATATATGGGTGTTTCTAAAATAATTGGAGTAGGAAATAAAATCGATATCGACGATGATGACCTCATTGACTATTTTGCACAAGATCCTGATACAAAAGTGATAGGATTATACGTTGAAGCCGTGAAAAATGGAAGAAAGTTTATGAACAGTATCAAAAAATGTGACAAGCCTGTACTAGTTGTAAAAGCAGGACGCAGTAAAGCCGGTGCAAGAGCTACAGCATCTCATACAGGATCAATGGCTGGAAGCAATGAAATTTATACTGCTGCAATTAAACAAGCAGGTGGTATACGCTGTCGAGATTTAGTAGAACTTTTTGACATGGCAAAAGCGCTAACAGGACAGCCTCCGGCACAAGGCAATAAAATTGGAATTATAACAAACGGTGGAGGTCTGGGAATACTTCTTACCGATGCATGTGAAGAAACAGGCCTCACTATTCCAAAACTATCAACAAAAACTTATAAGGAAATAGATAAAATATTACCAGACTTAATAAAACCAAACAATCCAGTTGACTTAAGTGCAGATGCTGGATTTTTCAGATATGAATTAGCAACAAGCGCTCTTTTAGAAGACCCAAACATAGATGGAATAATTGTCGCATCAGTTCATGGTGGATACGCAAGACCCGAAGAATTCACCGGTGCAATATTAAAGATGATAAGGGAAAGAAAACTTCATGAAGCATATAAAAAACCAATTATTGCCACATGGGTTGGTGGACGTGAATATGAGGATCTTGTAATTGATTTGAAAGCAGCAGGTGTGCCTATTTATCCAAGTTCTTGGCGTACTGCTCGCGCAATGTTTGCTTTATATCTAGAAGGAGAAAGAATTAAAAGAGAAAAAAAATAAAGCAGTCTAATATCCTAATAGAAAAAATCTAAGCCACCCAGTCTACGCCAAGTTCTTTTTCCCAGTCAGGATGACTGCCATCCCATTTACCTGCAATTTCAGGGGGTATACATTTTTTACAAACACCAATGATTTTAAAATAACATGAATTACAAACGCTTTTTTCACATTTAATACAAACATACTTAGCAATTTTTTTACCACAAATCTCGCATTTACCCTTAGGTTTTTTTAAAGATTTTGTTTTTTTCGCATCTTTTTTATCTTGCTTTGTCTCATCAATCCATCTTTGTAATTCCTTGTTCATCGCTACCTTTTTAGACTCTGTCATTTTCTTTTTCATCATAAACAAAAAAACAAACATAGTTTAAAAAACTTATTTTCTAGCATCATTTGTTTTTACCTTTCTATGAATAAAGTTTGCAAAAAGATGTAAAAATGGTGTAACAATCAAAAGAAACACAATATGCGTTATAGTAAAGTTTTCAAAAAACCAATTACCACTGGAAACCCCCATTATTTGTAAAAAACCAGCCATCAAAAAACTAAAAAATAAAACACCTAAAATGAAATCAATTTGATCAAAAGGAATCCAATTCTCACCACGCTCTCTACCAGTACGTCTTTTAAAAAAACTTTCAATAATATCTCCAAGAAGTGCACCAAAACAAATAGAAAAAACGATAGGAATCATTAGAGGAAAACCATAAAAATCACTAACGCCAACAAATGAAAAATCAGTCATAGAAATATACTTTGCTCCAATAGATAAACCAAAACCACCAATCATTCCAATAAGCGTTCCAACTATTAGTCCCCTCCAAGTCTTACCATCACCTAGAATTCTTTTCCCATCCTTCCATTTTTTACCAAAATCAATTGGGGTTCCACTGCCAACCAAAACAGCACTAGCATTAGCAATATACGCTGGTAAAATAAGCCAGAACGCTTGAGCAACAATTATTTCAAAACCCATGAAATCTAAAAACAATAATACTAACAATACTTAAATAACATATTAAAAAAATTTAATCCTTTCTACTTAATTTTAAGCCTTTATAACAAAATTTGTTTGACCTTTTAACAAGTCCTTTGAGCGCCATATTTGATAGTTTAAAATTTTCTGCAACCATGTTTCCAAACTTACCATCTTGCCCGATATAATCAAAAATATCGTCTTCTAATTTTTGAAACTCTTTAGCATTTAAAGATGCAACAGTAAATATTTCAGATATTTCATTTACAGGACAAGAAATGTTTATATTAAAAGCAGAGTAATAGGAGCGATATTTTTTCTGTGGACGGCCCTCAATTCCTTCTTCTGGTGTTGTCCATTTAGTTTCGACAAGTTTCATCTTATCAAAATATTCTAGAGCATTAGCACCCTCATCGCCATATTTCTCTAAAATATCACTCGTGGGTTTCCAATCTAGAAGAAGTTCGCTAAAAACTTCTTTTTTAATTTTATTGTCAAAAGCCCGTAGAAGGGGCACTAAATCAGTTGAGTCATTTACTACTTTTGTCCGCATCATTATATATAATCCTTTATATACTAGAACAGGTTATTATATATTTAATATTTTTGCATAAATTACTAATCCATTTTTTGCAAAAATAATTCACACTAGAACATTTTTTTAGAATATTTTGAAAGCTTCAAAATTCTCAATTGATCCATATTCTACCAGTTCTAAGTAATAAAAATTAACATTGAGAAGGTAGACTTTATTTCATTATTAATGCTAAATTTAGGAGAATCTTTAAAAGGTATAATTAACAATGGTTCTGTATTAAGTAATGCTTAGTATAATTTTATTTACAAATTGCTGTTTTAATTATAATTATCTTTAGTTTTGTTTCATAAAGATTTTTTTATAGCAACTCTTAATAATAATAAATTTGATTATTAGCTTTGTTTGTGGGGGAAAAATAAGTTATGAGAAAAGGAATTATAGGTATTTTTGTAGCGACGCTGTTAATTGCAACTGCTGTTTTACCAGCAGTAGGAACAATAAACGAAAAAATATGTCCAATCAATGATGCACTCTTACCACCTAGTGCAGCATGGAGGAAAACATTTGGCGGAAATGAATTTGATCATTTTCATTCAGCTAGGCAAACAAGTGATGGTGGCTATATCGCCTGTGGTTTAACTGAGGAATCAGATGAATATTATGCATGGCTTATAAAAGTAGATCCTAATGGTAATGAAGAGTGGAGGAAAGTTAATTATGATCTTAATGGAACTGAATTGGAAAATTTAGGGATGTGGGTTTCAGCATGTGATGTTATAGAAGTATCTGATGGTGGTTTTTTAGTAACTGGTTGGAGTAATTTCCCATATGAATATGGCGGAGATACTTATTGGTTACCAGCAGGTTATTTCTGGAAAACAGATGCTAATGGAAACACACAATGGGTCAAAAGGTTTTATGATATAAAAGAAGAACTTGAAATATTTAAAGCATATTTCTTTTATAATGTTATTGAAGTGTCGGATGGTTTTATTGGTGGAGGATATAATACAGAAACTGTAACAGATTCAGAGGTTTATTTTGATAATGGAACAATAATGAAAACTGATTTTTCAGGTAACATGTTATGGATTAATGAGTTTGACACAACTCGATATGATTATTTAAGCTCTGTTTACCAGACTTCAGATGGAGGATATTTTTTAGGTGGTTTTGTTGAAGGTAATGAGTATCAAGGAAATGATGCTCTTAGGATAGTTAAAACTAACGAAAACGGAGAGTTAGATTGGGAGCAAATATTTGATGGACCTAGATTTGAATATACCTTTGGAAAAGGTTTCTTTGAAACAAATGATGGCGGTTATATAATGAACGGCGTATCAAATTCCTATGGTCATGGTGGTCAAGATACATGGGTTATAAAAACTGATAAAAATGGAAAAGAAAAATGGAATAAAACATATGGATATGAAAAAAATGATTACTGTTGGGGTATGTGCAGTGCGGATAATGATGGATTTGCACTTGGTATTTGTTTAAATTGGGGAAGTCTATTTGAAGATGCTGATATCAGTATTATTGAAACCGACGAAGAGGGAAACATAGAGTGGATATCAGATTTTGAAAACGAAGGTCATCAAGAAACAAGATCAATAAACCCAACAAATGATGGAGGTTATATTGTAGGTGGTATGACTAGTACAGATTTCGGAGATCCAGAATGCGATGCAATTCTTTATAAGATTAATCCAGATAAGGAATATACATTTACTGCTAGTTCTTCTGATCCTGATGGTCAAAAAATATTTTATATGTGGGATTGGGGCGATGGTAACTATAGCGAATGGCTTGATACAACTAAAGCAACATATAGTTGGGCTACTGAAGATAACTTTGAAATCAGAGTCCTGGTAAAAGATTTCTATGGTTATGAAAGTGAATGGTCAGACCCATTTGCATTTAGTACACCTAAAAGCAAAACAGTCAACCCTATATACTGGTTATTTGAGAATTTTCCGATACTTTCTCAGATACTAAAACAATTTTTAAAAATCTAAAAAAATTCTCTTTTTTATTTTTTTTGATATGTAACATAGAAAAAACAAGCTATTAATCAGTGAAGTTACTAGTATTTTAACCCGAGGAAAACTCCAACTAAAACAATTCAATAAAAAAGAAAATTTATTATGAAAAATTATAAATATTTTAACTTGGTTAAATTACATGATATGAAAAAAACAATCATTACCATATTGACAGTTTTATTTGTTGTTTTATCTTACACATCAATTTCTGTTAGCTCAAATCATCTACTCGGTTCTAATGAACCTTCACTTGAAAATAATAATTTATGGGCTGTTTTAATAACAGTTGGAGAACCTAAACTTGATGATAAAAATGCAGGTGACCTTTATAATATTTTGTTAAATAATGGTTGGCCTGAAAGCAATATATATTATCTTCGAGAAAATGAAGCTACAAAAGAAGCAATACTCTCTATTTCTGACTGGTTAAATGTTCATGGCGTACAAGAAAATGATCTAGTTTTATTTTATTTTTCTATGCATGGTGGAAAAAAAGATGATGTCCCTCCTTTAGATGAACCAGATGGTATGGATGAATTTATAGTCCCTTATAAAAACGATGAAAAAGGGGAGAATATACTAGATGAAGAGCTAACCCCAATGTTTGAAGCAATCAACACAGAAAAATTAGTAATAATATTCGAAAGTTGTTATAGTGGCGGGATGATCGATGGAGCAAACGACCTAAAAAAAACAGGTAGAATTGTAATAACTTCTACAAATGTAAACGAATCATCTTATCCTTATTCTCTATTTTTTTCAAAAAAGGGCTTTCTTTTTGCATATTATCTAATAAAAGGTCTAGATGGTAGAGCTGACAAAAATAATGATGGTTTTATATCTGCAGAGGAGTCATATGAATATACAAAAATTTATACAATAAAAAAATCAACAATTTACGCATATTTATTATTCATATTCCACAAAACACTCCTAAATCATATACAACACCCACAAATATATGATGGATGGCCTTCTGAAGAAAATAACGAAGAACAATTGAAATTAATAGCTATTAGTTAGATTTTTATAAGGACTTTTTTGAGTTTGAACACGAGGATTCGAAAGTATTTAACAAGGGTTTAACACCCGTTATAACCATATTTTTATATTATTTATCATAGGATTATCTTTTTACAAAAATTTAAATAGGGTTAACAAATGTTAATATTAAAGAATCATTAGTTTTTAAGGGGATAAATAAATGAAAAAAACAATATCAATAGCTATGTTATGTCTATTAGTCCTTAGTGGACTTGAATCAGGTGCCTTATCAATTATATATAACGAAACAGAGCAAAATTATTCTTACACTCTTGAATTATCACCTCAAATACAATATGAAACAATAGACACAATTAATGGTAAATATACAACTCTTACCATCGATGAAGAAGGATATACAACAAACATAGGTGAAGCCCAACTACCCGTATTTTATAGAATGATACAAATCCCTTATGGTTCAGATCCTAATGTTTCAGTTCTTTCTGCATCATGGAAAGAAACAACACTACAAAACCTAGGATTACCAGAAATGATTATGCCCCTGCAACCTTCTATTTTTAAAAATCAAGAACCAACTGATGATAACTTTGTTATAAACACCCAGTACTATACAACAAATGCATTTTTCCAAACAAATCCTGTAGAAATAAAAGAAACGGGAATAATACGAGGTCATCGATTTGCACTTGTACAAATATCCCCCGTGCAGTATAACCCAGTAACTGGTCAGCTAAAAACTGTAACTAACATAGAAGTAGAAATCACAGTTGATAATGCAGATATGAAAAATACTAATAAAAATATACAACGTTATACAACACAAGCCTTTGAAAAAACCCTGCAACAAACATTAGTCAATTACAATGATTTTAATACTCAACCAAGTTCATCCTTAGTATCAAACCTTATTCTTATAATTGTTTATGATGAATATGCCGATGATATTACTCCTTTAAAAAACTGGAAAGAAAGCATAGGATACACAGTTGTTGTTACAAAAACCTCAGAAATCCCTGGAGGTGCAACCACAACCAACGTTAGAAATTACATAGAGACAGCCTATAACGACTGGCCGGTTCCACCTGGATTCGTTTTACTTGTTGGTGATACTGGACAGATACCTGCATTTACTGGAGATGCTTCAAATACTGCCACAGATTTATATTACGCAGCTGTAGATGGAACAGATTATTTTGCTGATATCTACATTGGACGATTCCCTGCAAATCAACCATCACATGTGACTGCTATGGTCGATAAAACCATCGCCTATGAATCAGGAGACTGGGCAAATACTGATTTTATAGAAAAAGGTGCATTTATGGCAGGTAATGATAACTATCAAATAACTGAAGGAACACATGACTATGTTATATCCTCATATTTTGAGCCTCATGATATGGTCTGTGATAAATTATATGAGGTTACCTATGGAGCAACTACAAACGATGTGCGAATGGCTTTAAACGATGGACGAGTAATTGCGATTTACTCTGGACATGGCAGTACAACATCCTGGGCTGATGGACCACCATTCTCCCAAAGTGATGTCATGGGTTTAACCAATATAAACATGCTTTCCTTTGTCTGTAGCCACGCCTGTGTCACAGGTAGTTATAATATTGGTGAATGCTTTGGTGAAACATGGATACGTGCCCCTAATAAAGGAGCAATAATTTTTTGGGGTTCATCTGCAAATACCTTATGGGATGAAGATGATATCTTAGAAAAAAAGACATTGGCAGACTATTACAATTACGAATCTGTGGGCGGTATGACTGAAACCGGGAAATTAGGACTATACTCTTATTATGGCGGAGGAGGATATACAAAATACTACTTTGAATGCTACAACATCTTTGGAGATCCCTCAATCATCATCGGACTTTCTTGGACTGGTGGTGGAGGAGGAGGTGGAGGAGGTGGTGATGAACCTAATTGGATACCACCTCGTGTTGGTATTAACACACCTCGAAAAAATGATGAAATAAATGGTACAGTAACAATCTCTGGATATTCCTATGGAATTGAAGGACCAATTAGATACGTATTAATAAAAATAGGAGATAGCAACTATTTAAAACCAAAAGGTCTTGAAGATTGGTCATACATTTGGAATACTACTACACTACCAGATGGAGAAGTTTTACTTCAGGCAGTAAGCATCGACAGCCATGGACATCAATCAGGATTTGATTATGTAAACGTGATTGTAAAAAATATAATCCCAGAAATACCAAAAATACCTGATTTAACAAGTAATGGAACATTAAATTGGACTAAAGTAAAAGCAGGAACCATGGTAAATGGTACCTTTAACATATCAAACGCGGGTGATAACGAATCAACACTTAACTGGGAAGTGACCGAATACCCATTAGATTGGGGACGATGGACTATCAACCCCACAACAGGAGAAAGCTTAACCCCTGAACAAGGAATTATAAACATTAAGGTTACTGTCGAGGCTCCCAACGTAAGTGAAGAAAACTTTACCGGCCAGATAAAAATAGTAAATACCGACAACAACTCTGATTTCGAAATCATCGATGTATTTCTATCAACAAATAAATCTAAATCACGAGGAGTTAAATACCCAGGTTTATTCAAATTATTTAGCTTCTTGGAATCTTTTCCTTTCTTTGAAAAACTACTAAAACAAATAGTATAAAACCAAACCCTAAACTCTTTTTATTTTTATAAATTACTTTTTATGATATTGAACAATTGTTACCCATATTTTAAATTGAAAATAAAAATAGATTAATTTAGTTCCAAAGTGTTACGAAATAAGCATTTTTTTCTGCTGTAGAATAGTATGGACTTGTCGGGATTTGAACCCGAGGCCTCCTCCATGCCAAGGAGGCGATCTTCCGAGCTGATCTACAAGCCCAAAAACAAGCGGCACATAACAAAGAGATGCAAATAAAACTTACGGACAAAAACTCTTATCTAACACCGACATTATTTAAAAATTTAAAAATGAAAAAAAAAGAATTAGAAATATTCTTACAAAAAATACCGGATTTTGAAAAACCAAAACCAGAGCTAGAGCAATATACTACTCCAGCAGAGATAGCAGCAGATATCATTTTTATTGCATTTCAATTTGGAGATATTGAAAATAAAAAAATATTGGATCTTGGATGCGGTACAGGTATTTTCTCATTTGGCGCAGCAATTACTGGTGCAAAGAAAGTAATTGGAATTGACATTGATAAAAATGCAATAAAAAACGCAAAAGCCTTTGCTAAAAAAATCAATTTTGAAATTAATTTTAAAATACAAAATATAAAAGATGTTCGAACCATATGTGACACAGTTATAATGAACCCGCCATTTGGCGCACAAAAAAGTAATTTAAAAGCTGATAGAAAATTCATTGAAAAAGGATTTGAACTTTCAAAGGTCATCTATTCAATTCATCTTTCAAAGACAATTCCCTTCATAGAAAAAATGATATCATCTCTTGATGGAAGTATAAATTTTTCAAAAAAATATTCTTTTAAAATGAAACATTCACTGGATTTTCATGAAAAGAAAATGAAAATATTCGATGTAACTTTACTAAGAATTCTTACAAAAAGGTAATTAATAGGTTTTTTTATCTGGGTTTAAAATCTTAATAGATAATACTAAGGTAAGTTATCCGAAAGTATAATAATATATTACTTTATCTGCCTTTGACCTATATATAGATAAAAAATAAAGGATAGTGATTTAAATTGGCGCGAACAAAAACAAAGAGATTCAGAGGATCCATGACTCATGGTAGAGGGAAAAAAGGAGGTCGTGGCGCAGGTCTTCGTGGTGGAAGAGGTAATGCCGGTCTATGCAAACATAAATTTATGTACATGAATAAATACATGCCAGATCATTATGGCAGTCACGGTTTTAAAAGACCTCAAAGTATTATAAAAAAGGATAAAATTATAAACGTCGGTCAGCTTGAGGACTTATTTCCTGGTAAAAAAGATATTGATTTGACAAAGGAAAAATATGACAAGCTTCTTGGCGGCGGAAATATAAAAACTAAAATCAAAGTAAAAGTTGATAGCGCCTCTGAAAAAGCTGTAAAAAAAATTGAGGATAAAGGCGGTGAAGTAATACTTCCTGAGGAAAAATTTGTTGAACAAACTTCTGATAAGTCCGGTGAGGAAAAAACCGAGGAAGCAATAGAAGAACATAATGAGAATAAAAAAGACTGATTTAGGTGAAAAATGGCAGAGGAAAAAAAGAGTCGGTTGTTTGCCTTAAAGCCAATTATTGAACGATGGCCTGCTGTTTCAAAACCTGAAGGTCACGTTAATTTTAGAACAAAAATCTTATGGACTTTACTCTGTTTAATTCTTTACTATATTTTAACTAATATTACTATTTATGGACTTCAAAAACAATATATAGATTTGTTTGCGAATTATCGTTTCATAATGGCTGGTGCATCTGGTAGCATCATGCATCTTGGTATAGGCCCCATTGTTACTGCATCAATTATTTTACAGTTGTTTACTGGTGCAAAAATAATAAAGCTTGATTTAACTAAAAAAGAAGATAAAGCAATTTATCAGGGTTCTCAGAAAATCCTTGTTATTGTCATGATTATTGTTGAGGCTATACCTCAGATTTTTGGTTATCTCCAACCAAGTGATGCCTTTGTTGCAAGTGTAGGTGGATGGGCAAGTACTATTATTGTAATTCAGTTAGTTATTGGAGCTCTTATTGTATTTTTCATGGATGAATTAATATCCAAATGGGGTATTGGTTCAGGTATTTCTTTATTTATTGCAGCTGGTGTTTCACAGGCAATTTTTACAGGACTTTTCAACTGGTTGCCTGTTGGCGGAGGAGTATTAAGTCTTAGTAATCCGCCTGCAGGTTGTATCCCCGGTACTTTTTATATTGCTACAAATGCAAATCTTGGTGAACTTGTAGGGGGATATTATCAAATGATGTTTATCGGTAACTCATCATTTCAAAATGCAATAGTTCCCCTTCTAGGTACTATTTTTATATTTTTCTTAGTCACATATGCTGAATCTAGTCGTATAGAACTTCCTCTTGCACATGGAAAAGTTCGTGGTGCACGTGGAAGGTATCCAATTCGTTTGATTTATGCTTCAAACATTCCTGTAATTTTAATGTCAGCACTTCTAGCAAATATTAACATGTTTGCAATGTTGATTTATAGAGCAGGTAATTCAATTCCTATCTTAGGTGGACAATGGTGGCTTGGTAAGTATGACCTTACTCAAAGTACACAACCACTCATGGGAGGTGCATGGTATTTATCAAATCCTGGTGGAGTTAATCAATGGCTTATACCTATTATTGGTGGAAGTTCAGATGGATTACATGACCCGCATCAATATGCCCTAAAAGTTATAATTTATATGACGATTCTCATCGGTGGTTCGATATTATTTGCTAAGTTTTGGATAGAAACTACAGATATGGGACCCTCAGCTGTTGCAAGACAAATACAAAGTAGTGGTATGCAAATTCCAGGTTTTAGGCGTGACCCACGAGTGTTACGTAAAGTTCTCGAAAGATATATTCCGGTGGTGACAGTTATTGGTGGAATGGCCGTAGGAGCTCTTGCAGGCTTCGCGGATATGGTTGGAACTGTTGGAAACGCTAGTGGAACGGGACTATTGCTAACTGTAGGTATTATTATAAGATTATATGAGGACATTGCAAAAGAACAAGCAATGGAAATGCACCCGGTACTTAGAGGATTCTTTGGAAACGAGTAAGAAAAGGCGATCTTTTTATGACAGTAATAGTTGTAACAGGAATACCAGGCGTTGGTAAAACTACAGTCATGAAAAAAGCAGCTAAAGGAATAAATATCGAGTTTGTAACATTTGGAACAATAATGGAAGAGATTGCAAAAGAAATGAAACTTGTAAAAGATAGAGACGAAATGCGTAAACTATCACTCGACCAGCAAAAAAAACTGCAAATAAAAAGCGCCGAAAAAGTAGCTAAAATGGGAAACATAATACTTGATACGCACTGTACCATTAAAACACCTAAAGGTTACATGCCTGGGCTACCTGAATGGGTTGTAAAAAGAATTAACCCGATAGCAATTGTTATAGTAGAAGCAAATCCAGAAGAAATATATAACAGACGCGCAAATGACCCTTCCAGGATGCGCGATCCTGATACAAAAGAACAAATCGATGAACACCAACAAATAAATAGAGCCACTGCAATGGCATATGCAGCATTAACAGGTGCAACCGTAAAAATTGTATTTAATCATGATAACAAGTTAGATGATGCAGTTAAACAGGCATCA
>MUGC01000049.1 GCA_002900535.1 Thermoplasmata archaeon M9B1D
GAAGCTACAAAACTTGTAGTCATGGGGGAGAGAATGACTGAATTCATATGGTATTGGAAAAAAGGAAATACTAAAGTATTTACAAAAAACACAGATGTTGCTGAAAAAGCAATGAAAGATGGAAAACTTGTAATGGGAACGAAAATAAAACCCGCTATATTGAGATTTTAAACAAGTTTTTCTAATTTTGGACATAGAGGGGGATTATAACTTTTTTTTTTCAACGTAAGGTTTTTAGATAATTATTGTATATGCTCTTGTTAATATGGTTGATTTGGAATATAAAGGTTTATTAAAGAGAGTCATAGAAAGTACTCCAAAAAAGGAAATGTCTGACGATAGATTTAAACTTCCTAAGGCTGAAATTTTTTATGAAGGAAACACTACTGTGATAAAAAATTTTGATAAAATTACAGATGTAATAAATCGTGAACCCGATCTTTTATTAAAATATTTATTAGGTGGTCTTGGAACTGCTGGTGAAATGGTTGGAGGGCGAGTAGTTTTTCAAGGGAAAATTCCTGCAAAGAGTATCCAAGATAAAATAAAAGAATATGTAGATAATCTTGTAATATGTTCTGAATGCAGTAGACCTGACACGCATCTTGTTAAACAAGGTAGAACTGTATTAATTCGCTGTGATGCATGTGGTGCGATTCGTTCAGTTAAATCTCGAAAGAAAAAAACTGTTCAACAACCTTCTGAAACTTTAAATGAAGGTATGACAGTTGAATTGACAATTAAAGACATTGGTAAAAAGGGAGATGGAATTGCATATTATGATAAATATATTGTTTATGTTTCAGGTGCGATGAAGGGGTCAATGGTTAAAGTGAAAATAGAAAAAATATCTGGAACTGTTGCTTTTGGTCATATCGTTGAGGTATGATTTTTTCTACATATACATCTGCATATTTATCTGCAAAAAATAACGAAAATTATTTAAACTAAACGACATATTCGTTTCTACGTTTGTCAGACATAAGATGTCTTTTGTCGTTTATAAGACGTAAACATGACATATAAATGATATCAGTCTGATGCGTGAAAATATGTGAGGAGAAAAATGGATACGCAACGAATAACAATAAGACTGTCCCAGCATGATATACATTCAATTGATCTTTTTGTTAGAGCTGGGGAATTTGCAACAAGATCAGAAGTTATTCGTCATGCTGTAAATGATTTTATAAAAAACTACGCCAACAATATAATTGAAAAGGCGGAGAAAATCAAAAAAGTGCAAGAGCTCGAACTTGCAGTTAAATCCATTGAACCTTACATGAAAAAGTAAGTTTAAAACTTGGAGGGGATGGGATGCACCCCTAAATGAAGGGCGCCTTGGGATGGGCGTCCTTCAAACTACCAGAAAATGATTAGGAGGAATGGTAAATGGGAGAAAATAAAAATATGGAAGCTTTTATAAAAAGTGCAGTTACTAATAAGTTAGAAGAAGAAAGCAAGTTACAAATCAATGATGATGAATTATTTGGAACGCCACGTATAACAATTGTTGGTTGTGGCGGCGCCGGTGGAAATACAGTAACAAGATTAAATAAGCTAGGAGTTAAAGGCGCAAAAACAATTGCCATTAATACAGATAAAATGGCTCTTGATCTTGTGGAAGCTGATCATAAACTAATAATCGGTGCTAGATTAACAAGAGGACTTGGAGCAGGTGGTTTCCCAGATGTTGGTGATCGTGCTGCGCGTGAATCTATACATGAAATTGAAGAATTAGTTAAAGATTCCGATCTTGTTTTTATTACTGCGGGTATGGGCGGAGGAACAGGAACGGGTTCTGCTCCTGTCGTTGCAGAAATTGCCAAAAAACATAATGCAGTTGTTACATGTATGGTATCAACCCCTTTTAATGTTGAACGTGCCCGTTTAATAAAGGCTGATGAAGGACTTGATAAACTTCGTGTAAAAGCAGATAGTACTGTTGTTCTTGATAACAATAGATTATTAGAGTTTGTTCCAAATTTACCGATTAATCAAGCGTTTTCTGTTATGGATCAGATGATTGCGGAAACAGTAAAGGGTATTACTGAAACAATTACAGTTCCATCTCTCATAAATCTTGATTATGCTGATATGAAAGCAATAATGGATCAAGGTGGTCTATCTATTATGCTTTGGGGTGAAGCAGAGGAGGATTCTGGAGTTGATACAATTGTCAAAGAGGCACTGAATCATCCATTATTAAATGTTGATTATCGTGGAGCTACTGGTGCACTTGTTCATATTACTGGAGGACCAAGTATGAGTCTTAAATATGTACAAGATGTAGCAAAATCATTAACAGAGGATCTTGACTGTTACTCTAATGTAATACTTGGTGCTCGTGTTTTACCAGAATTTGAAGGCAAATGTCGTGTTATGGCTATTATGACTGGTGTACAATCTCCAAATATATTGGGTCCTAAAAGTACATCTGTTCTTAGAACAGAACCAGTGCAAACAGTTACTAGAAGGGTAGATATTGATTTTGTGAGATAAAAAAAATTATCTCTTTTTTTCTTTTTTTTTATATTTTTATTATTGTTCCGTTAAAGATTTGATTGTTTATTGCTCTTTCAAGTTGTATTAATTTTTTACCATTTAAAACAAGAGTTGGGATTTTTGCTTTTTTAATTATTTTTAATGCGGGTCCATCTATTACTATGTTTTTCCCAGCTTGATCCCAATTTGTTCCAAATTTTTCTATTAAGTCATCTATTTTGATTTCTTTGATTTGTTTGGCATCAGAGTATGTATTTGGATCTTTATCATAGACTCCGTCTACGTTTGTTGCAATGATATATTTGATAGCTTTTGTTTTTTCTGCAAGTTCTGCTCCTACCATGTCTGTGCTATGGCCTGGGGTGGTGCCACCCATTATGGTTATTGGTTTTTTGATTTTTTTTGCATCGTTAGTTGTTTTTGGGATTTTTGTATTTGAGTTTTCAATTATATATGTTAAAATTTTTGCATTTATCCTTGTAATATCTATTCCAAATTGATCGAGTGTTTCTTCTTTTAAGCCAATTTTTCTTCCAAAATTTATATAGGTTCTAGAGGTTTTTCCTCCACCAACTATTATGTATATTTTGTATTTTTTAATTAGATTTTTTAGTATTAAATTA
Organism: Thermoplasmata archaeon M9B1D; assembly: GCA_002900535.1. GTDB lineage: Archaea > Thermoplasmatota > E2 > DHVEG-1 > DHVEG-1 > M9B1D. The sequence continues at coordinate 3,129 of MUGC01000049.1, forward strand.
AGTTTTTCAAAATATGTGATGTTTATCTCATCAGAAAAGATAATGGATCCGCCGATTGAAATTACTATTGATTTCATTTTAATACCCAGAATGCAAATTTTATATATTATAATTTTTTAGAAAAAAAAGGTTTATGCGACTTCAGGGCCGGCTTGTCCTGTTTTTGGAGTTTCACCTAGTCTTACTTGTGGGAGTGGTATCGGTGGTGGGAGTCCTATATCTTTTGCAATGCCTACTGCTTCTGGTACACATGCGTGCATTATTGCTGTGTGGACATGGCTTGCTGTTTGATTTGGTATTTTTCTTGTTTTGTTCCATTCGTCTGTAATTTTCTTGGCATCTTCGTTTTCATATATTAATGATCCTTCAAGTTTAATCATGCCAACAGGGCCAAAACTTGCTGTATATTGAAATTCTATCGAGGATTGCTTGTCCCGTATATATGATATTTGGGTAAAAGAGCTGTTGTGGTCTATTCTTATTTGTTTTGGATGTTCAGCTTGTGTTATGTATCTTCTTGCTTCAATTGATTTAAGACTAACATTTCTTATTTTCATAATCAAGCAAAGTGTAACAGAAAACATGCTTTTACTTGTTTCGTTAATTTAGATATAATGTGTTGTTATTAGTTGGATTTATTCTAGTTTATCAATTAATGATTTAATTTCACTAACATGTTTATTGATGATTTCAGGTGTTCTATATGTTGAGGCTATTTTTTTGAGATGGTTTAATACTTGATTTAAACAATCTTTAGAGGGGTTATCAAAATCACCACCAAAATTACAAATAAGATTTTCAACTAAATCTTTGACATGTGATTTTTTCATTTCTTCGAATTTTTTTTTGGGTGGTTTGTAAAAAGAATCTCTTGCGAGTTCAAGGATATCACAATGAGCTTCGTAGTAGCATCGAATCATTGCGTCTCTTATCATAATAGGGGTTACTTTTTTGTTGGTATCAACACCATATATTATATTATCTTTTGTATCCATCAAATCTTTTCCCCCAAGTTTTTTGGTATATAAAAACAGATATTAATATATAAAAAGTTGCATAACAATTGTTAATAAAATAATAATAATTTATCAGCAAAACTATATTCAAAAATAGTATGTTGTTCACAGTAAGTTTTTTTTAGAAAAATACATAAACATTAAAAATATCAGCAAAAAAGGATAATATGAAGAAAATATCAATCACAATATTTGCTTTAGTATGGGTTTTAATGAGTTTTAATGTAGTATGTGGACAAGAAATTTCTATAGATTCCATTGATGTAGAGATAACGACAACTGAAAATTTTTTGTCTATTGTTGAAACTTATAGTATCGATGTTGATTCTAGTGAGATTTTATCATTTTGGGTACAAGATGATCCGATTAGTCTTAATATTTTGATAGATGGAGTTACCACAAATTACAATACGGCTCTCCCAAGTTCAAGTAACAAGTATTTCTGTAATATATCTGATTTAAATGTCACAACTGATACAAATATCCAAGTACTTTATCTTTTAGATGAAGATACTTCTGAATTTGAAAAAATATTACAGTATAATACAAGCTTTATATCAATATCATTTGATGGAGCTGAAATATACAAAGGTTCGAATTTTTACTTTGGTAACTCTTTAACCGTTGCTTTACAAAAGCTTCCACAGGGAGAGACAGTAACTGTTGAGTCTATTCCAATGTGGGTTTATGGTGTTATTGTGATTCTTATAATATTTTTATTAGTTTCATTTTTGTTTCGGTCAAAAAAACAAAAAACAACTAAATCAAAAGAGTCAGTAGGAGGATCTGTAGAGTTATTATCAACAAAAAAAGCACTTCTTATGGAAGTTTTAAAAGATATTGAGAAAAAACATAGGGCAAATGAAATATCAGATAATACTTATCATAAATTAAAAGATAAATACAAACAAGAAGCAGTAGAGGCAATGAGGCAGCTTGATGATATGGAATCAAAAGTTAGATAAGCTTTTGATTTTATTTTTATAAAAGTCGCGTTTTTGCTTTAAGGTTTATTATTTATTTTCATAAATTATTTAAATTTTAGTCATTTCAATAACAAGTTTATATGTTTCTCCATAATCTGAATATGGATTTGTAACATATGTCCATAGTGTTGCTTGTTTTCCTTCTTCTAAAAATTCGTAATAATAACATATATACTCTGAATCAATAGCCTCACCAAAGCAAATTTGATTATTTTCTATAGTATAGGGGGTCCATATAATCTTATTATTCTCAACTGATTCTGATCCCATGGTGTCATTATTATAAAAAGTAGATTTTGAAGATTTTTCATCGTGTCTTGTTCCATTTTCATCAAAATAATATATTGTAGTTTCCCATTCTCCGATAAATAAATTACTTTTTGTATTATTTTTATTATCATCTTCTAGGCATCCACTTAATACAAGTGTTAGCAATAAAATTGTTACTCCAGAGATTATCAGTTCTTTCTTCATTTTTTCTACCTTTTATAAGTTTTTACGAAATCTAAATCTCTTATTTGGCGTTACTTCTTATTTATTAAGAGTTTTTAAATCCATTCATGTGGGGCTTTTATAGATTTTTATTAAATTTGCCTTATAAGTAATGATGTTTTACATTTTTTTTTGATTTTTATAAATTTATTACCATCGAGTTACAAAACGTTATAGTTTTCATCAAAGCTATATAAAAAAGATAAAGTTATGCATGGTATTGTTTCTAGGGTCTTTTTTTTATCGTATTTGTTATTTAATTTGTTAGTTTATATTTGTTATTCGCAACTTATTTCCAGATTATTTTCAATTTAAAAAAAAAAATATTAAGTTAAAGAGGGTCTTTGACCAAGTATTACTGAAATATCTAAAGTTTGATTATTCCTTAAGATAGTTATGATAATAGTATCATTTGGTTGAGTGTGTTCTTCTAGATATGACATTAATGAGTCGCCATTAATAATTCTAGTTCCATCGATTGCAATAATAATATCTCCACCGATTATTATATTATCATTATTTATTCTAATTTGTTGGTTTCCTCCTTGTATTCCTGCTTTTTCTGCGGCTCCATTGCTTGTTACGGATGAAATAAGCCAACCGTAGGTAACATTGACGCCTGTTGCTTGCGCAATTGAATAACTCATATCAGTGCCGGATACTCCAAGCCATGGATGTTGATTATATGAACCTGTTTCAATTAAGGATTCGATTTCTTTTAGAATTGTGTTTGAGGGTATTGCAAAACCAAGACCTTCTGAATTTTCAATTATTGCAGTTGTTATTCCAACAACCTTGCCTTCATAATTTAATAAGGGTCCACCAGAGTTTCCAGGGTTTATTGCAACATTGGTTTGAATTATATTAGCAATTGGGTAACTACCTGCAGATGTTTCTTCAATTGTTCTACCAGTCTGGCTAATTATACCAGTTGTCATAGAGTTTTCTAGGCCCATAGGGCTACCGATTGCAATTACGGGATCTCCTACTTCCAGTGTTGAAGAGCTAGATATTTCAAGAGGATGAAATTCCTCAGAAGGTGCATTAACTGATAATACTGCTAAATCTGAATATCCATCAGATCCTATCACTTCACCAGGATAGCTATTACCGTTTGAAAAAGTTACAACAATGTCAGATACTTCTGAAACAACATGATTATTTGTTATAACTACAGGTTCATCTTTAAAATCATAAACAAAACCGGAGCCTTGAACTTCATAATATTGAACACTCCAAAAAGTCTGATAAGCAGCAATACCAGAGATTACTACAATAGAATCTTTCACATTTTTATAAATATTTGATAAAGAAGTTTCATTGTAATAATATGTTGAAATATATGTAGTTTTATTATTATCATTATTTGTTTTAAAATTATTTATTTGAGATTGTAAATCTTCGATTTCTGATGATGAAATACCGTAGATATATGAGCCACCTGATACAAAGCCTACAATAAACATTGCCGCAATAAAAACCGAGATAATAGTTAATTTAGCGTAGTTATTCTTTTTATATGATTTGTTTTCATACATTTTATATTCCTCTTTTTTTTCTTTTTTATAGCCCCTAATAAGGGGAGAGAGAAAGGGGAAAAAGATCCCTTTCTCGGAGTTTTTTTATGGTGGGGGGAGGGAGGAGATGTTTTATTGATTAAATTCCTCACCGGGCATAAAACCATCTGGGCATCTTGGACTTCGAGCGAAATCATGTCGATCCATCATCATACCATGGCCATCAAAAGGAATGTTATTATCTATGCCAAATTCATCTTGAATGATGGTCTTAATTTCATCCCAACTATATCCTTGTTCTCTTAGCTCTTTTTCTCTGTTTAAAATCTGTAACCGGTTCTCAGTTTGATTGATTTCATTTTCTAATCTCTGATCGAGTACACCGAATTCGTCGAGCTTCTCTTGTATTGCTGCTTGGATTTCTGAATGGGCTGCTCCTTGATCTCTAAGGTTGGTTATTAGTTCGTCTATTTCAGTTTGTTGTTCATCTGTTAAATCATAGAAAAAAAATCCATGCTCGGTTGAATTATTGTTAAATAATCCATGTTCTTTCATATGATGTGTGTTCCAAAAGTTCTCTTGTGGGATAGTGTCGTCGGATGTTCCATCATCTTGTGCAGTGGCAAATACGACTCCAACAGCTGCTATCATGATACCGGCTAGAAGTCCACCAACAATTTTTTTGCTTGTTATTTTCATTTTTTTTG
>MUGC01000050.1 GCA_002900535.1 Thermoplasmata archaeon M9B1D
AACCGCTGCTGAAATTGCATTTATTATGGATTTATCTTTTCCTTCGCTAAAGTTTGGCACACATTCAACGATTTTATCCATTTTAGCACCGAAACCCTTAATCAAGGTTCTTCTTTTAACTGTTTGTGGTTATAAGATGGAAACAGCTGATATTCTCATTAAAAATGCAAACGAATTAATTACTTTAAAAGGCCCAAATAAACCTAGAATAAAAAAGCAAATGAGTAACTTAGGAATCATTAAAAAAGGATCAATTGCGATAAAAAATGAGAAAATAATCGATGTCGGTACAAATCTGAAATACAAAGCAAAAAACATAATTGACGCTAAAGGAAAAACAGTGATGCCAGGTTTTGTAGATCCACATACACACTTGGTATTTGCTGGCTCTCGCGAGTTTGAACTTGATTTGAAATTAAAAGGTCTTTCTTATATGGATATTTTGAAAAAAGGAGGCGGGATTATATATACTGTTGATAAAACAAGGAAAGCAACTAGTGATCAACTTTTAGATGAAAGCAGGAAACGCCTTGATACAATGATACAATTTGGTACTACATCTTGTGAGGCAAAAAGTGGATATGGTCTTAATACAGAAACAGAGTTAAAGATTTTGAAAGTTAACAAGAAACTAGCTGAAACCCACCCAATTGATCTTGTTTCTACATTTCTGGGTGCCCATGCAATTCCAAAACATTCAAACGCGGAGGAATACACCAAAATATTAGTCGATGAGATGATTCCAAAAGTTGCTAATTATGCAATGTTTTGTGATGTTTTTTGTGAAAAAGGAGTTTTTACTCCTCTTCAATCAAAAAAGATATTATTGGCCGGTAAAAAATATGGTTTAATCCCCAAGATTCACGCCGATGAAATAATAGATACTGGCGGTGCAGCTCTTGCCGCAGATGTAGGTGCAATATCTGCTGATCATCTTTTAATGTCTTCTGATGCTGGTTTGAAAAAGATGGCACAAAAAGGTGTGATTGGAGTTATGCTCCCAGGAACGCCGTTTTCACTTATGATGAAAGAGTATGCAAATGCTCGTAAAATTATAGATATGGACATACCAGTTGCTCTCGCAACTGATTTGAATCCCAATTGCTACATAGAAAACATGCAGTTTATGATTCAACTTGCATGTTTTAATATGAAAATGACTCTTGCAGAGGCACTATGTGCTTCAACTTTTAATGCTGCTTGTGCAATTGGATTGAATGATTATATTGGTAGTCTTGAAAAAGGAAAACAAGCAGATGTAATTATTTTAGATTGTCCCAGTAATCTTTGGATTTCTTATCATATTGGTGTTAATATTGTTAAAACTGTAATCAAGAAAGGAATTATGATTTAATAACACGGAAATTTAATTATACGATATTTTATATAGGTCCATAGATGGGTGCTGAGAAGAGCGATAAAAAACTTAAAAGAGAATTGGGTCTTCTTAGCATTTTTTGTGTCGCCTCTGGTGCTATGATTTCCTCAGGTTTGTTTGTTTTACCAGGACTTGCTTATTCAAAAGCAGGTCCAGCAATTATTATCTCTTATGCTATCGCAAGTTTATTGATTGTCCCTGCTGTATTGTCAAAAGCAGAATTGGCCACTGCAATGCCAAAAGCTGGTGGAACCTATTTTTTCATTGATAGAAGTATGGGTCCACTGATGGGCACAATAGGTGGTTTTGCAGCATGGTTTTCACTCGCTTTTAAAAGTGCTTTTGCGCTTGTTGGTATAGGTATATTCTCAGTTTTAGTAAGCCCTATTTTAGATAACGATTTATTAACAAAACTTGTAGCAGTATTTTTCTGTATAATATTTGCAATAATAAATATTAGAGGAGTAAAACACTCAGGTAAAACTCAGATATTGATAGTACTTGGATTAATATCTCTACTTATTTTTTATATTATTGCAGGTTTATTTTTCTTTAAACTATCAAATTTTGAATCACCTATTTCTTTTAGTTTAACATCAACTCTTTCCACAGTTGGATTAATATTTGTTAGCTATGGGGGTCTTACAAAGGTTTGTAGCGTTGCAGAAGAATGTAAAAACCCTGGTAGAAATATTCCGATAGGAATGTTTCTTTCTTGGGGAGCAATATCCTTGCTTTATATTGCAGTTATTGTGATAACCATTGGAATAACAAGACCTGGACAAATGCTAGGGCTAGAAAAACTTAGACCTATTTCCCTTGGTGCATCTAATATGTTTGGGCCAATCGGTGCAGCATTGATGGGTATCGCTGCGATACTTGCTTTTGTTTCAACAGCAAATGCAGGTATTCTTGCTGCATCTAGAGACCCCATGGCCATGGGGAAAGATCAACTTTTACCAAATGTTTTCGCGAAACTATCTACTAGAGGAACACCAATATTTTCTATAATATTTACAACTTGTTTTATGATCTTTATCATATTATTCTTAGATATAGAAAGATTGGTAAAAACTGCCTCGATTCTTAAAATGATTTTATTTATTCTTGTAATGATTTCTTTAATTGTGATGAGAGAAAGCAAAATTAGAAACTATCGTCCAAAATTTAAGTCACCATTTTATCCATGGGTCCAAATATTTGGAATCATTGGACTTGTTTTTATTGTTGTTGAAATGAGTCTCAAAGATCATTATCCAGTTTTTATAGTGGTAGGATTTTTTTGTTTTTCAGGATTATGGTATTTGTTTTTTGCCCGGGATAAAATATGGAGAGAATATTCATTACTTCATATAGTAGAACGAGTAACAGGACAAAAATCTACAGGACATCTTGTTGATGAAGAGCTGAGAGAAATACTTATCGAAAGAGACAGTCTTAAGGAAAAGCGATTTGAAAAACTCATCAAAGAATGTGAAATAATTGATTTATACAAGTATATACGGCCTGATAAGTTTACAAAGCTTATCGCATCAAAACTTGCAGAAAGACTAAAATTAAACCATAAAAAGCTCTATAAACTTCTATTAAAACGTGAGAAAGATTCAAATGTGGTAATTCATCCCGGTGTTGCTATTGTATCTCATATTATTAAAGGACGTGATAAGTTTGATATGATTTTTGTAAGAAGTAGGATGGGAATAATTCTTTCTGATGATGTTGATCCTGTTCATGCATTTTTTATAATTGTTGCATCTCCAGATAAAAAAAGCTTTTACTTGCATTCTTTGATGTGGATTATTCAGATTGTAACAGAAGATTTTGAAAAAAAATGGATTGCTGCAAAAACCGATGAAGAACTTAGGGAGATTATTCTTAAAAGTTGGAAGAAAAACGTTTCAATTTGAGTTATTGTTTTTGTTTGATGCTTTTAACTTACATGTTTTTTCATATATTACATTTCTAGATCCTCTATAATTTGGATATTTATCGACAAACCCTGCAACAATTTCATCTACGTCTGCCTTCTTAATTCTCTTAATATATGTTTCAAGTTTCTTAATAATTTCTTTTTCTAAGGCTTTTTGTTTATGTGTCTCTAAGATTGCACAGGTTGTATAATAGGCTTCATTGCGGTACCTGTTGTATTCGGGGTGTAGTTCTATGAAATCTGTTACAATTTTTTTAACATTAATTTCTTTCTTTTCTGTTATAAAATCATCTAATCTAATAGTAAGTATCTTATCAAAATTATTTTGTTTATAATGTCTATTGATTTCTCCAAATACTAAAATCATTTCAACTATTGATATTGCTAATAAAATCAATGTTAACTCAACGACCATTATATCTGGTACATTGATAGTAATTGCGTGAATTAGGAGTATACCTTCGACAATAAGTATAATAAAGGGTGGTATAAAAGACATTTTTTCAAATCTTGGGGATTCTTTATATTCACGAATTAAGTTTCTAAGCCTCCTGGATCGTGGCATAGGAAACTTTGATAAAATTAAATCTTTTAAAAACTTATTGGATTTTTTTCAAAGATTATAATAGTATTCTCCTTCATTTCTTTGTTTTCTGTCAATATATGATTCCGGCTTGTTTACACGAGGTCTATGGGTGTCTTCATCACGTCTAAAAGTAATATCAACATCTTTTAAAAAACGGTTCATACCTTCATGTAGACTAAATGGGCCACGAGCTTTACCTGATTTACCTGGAAAGCCATCGAACACAATCAATGCATCACTAATCATATCAATGAAATATACATCATGATCAACAACTAATGCACTTTTACCTATTTTTTCTATTACACGTCGAACTGTTCTTGATGTAATCATACGCTGCTCACTATCAAGATAAGCCGATGGTTCATCAATAAGATATATATCTGCATCCTGGACAAGACAATTAGCTGTTGCAACACGCTGTAGCTCTCCACCTGAAAGAGTTGAAATATCTTTATCTAGTAGATATTTTAAATTAAATGTTTCAAAAATTTCACCCTTGTAAAAAGATGAAATAAAAAGACTCGGTGCGTTTTTTTCTAAAAACATACGAACTGTCCCATCGAAATCAGGTGTTATATATTGGGGTTTATAACTAACTTTTATGTCATGTTCTACTTTTCCACTAGACGGTTCAATAGCTCCTGCAAGTATTTTAACAAATGTTGTTTTTCCAATAGCATTTGGACCTACAATTCCAATGATTTCTCCTTGCCTAATCATTCCTTTTTCAATTTCAAGAGAAAAATCTTTGAAAAACTTTGTAAGGTTATCATATGATACTAAAATACTCATTTGTTGACGTTTTTTTGGAGGATGTGAAAAAAACTCGATTTTTTCACCAAAACGAATATTTTCTTCTTTAAGATAACCCGATAGATATGTGTTAATTGCATGACGCACACCTCTAGGATGCGTAACTACGCCATATGCGCCCTCATCACCATAAACTAGATGTACATTATCGCATAGAAAGTCAAGAATTGCAAGATCATGTTCGATTACAAGTACTTTCTTTTTTTCAGAAAGTGCTTTTATTATTTTTGCAACTTTTAAACGTTGGTAGATATCAAGATAAGATGAAGGTTCATCAAAAAAATACATGTCAGCATCTTTTAATAAAGCTCCAGCAATTGCTACGAGTTGTAGTTCTCCACCTGATATTTCACCTTTTTCAATTGATTTATCAAGAATGTTTTGTATCTCAAGCTGTCCAACAACTTTATCAAAATTACCTGTTGTATCTGATTTCTTTAAGATATCGCTGATTTTACCCTTCATAACTTTAGGAAGTTTATCAACATATTGAGGTTTGATAACATTTGAGGTCTCATTTGTTGAAACTTGTTTGAAATGGTCATAAAGCTCTGTTCCTGCAAAATATTCAAGTACTGGATCCCAGGTAGGATTTTTTGATTTTATATCTCCTAGATTTGGAATAATTTGACCTGAAAGAATTCTTATAGCTGTTGTTTTACCAATACCATTTGGTCCAAGAATACCCATACACGTGCCTTCTTTAGGGATTGGTAATCGGAAAAGCCTGAAGCCATTTTTCCCAAACTGATGAACCAAGTCGGTATCAAGTGCTTCTGCAAGTCCAATTATTTTAATTGCTTCAAAAGGGCATTTATGAATACATATTCCACAACCAACACAGAGTTCCTCTGAAATTACTGGTTTGCCTTCCTCACCTATAACTATTGTTTCATCGCCAGCACGGACTCTAGGGCAAAACTTTATGCATTCTTTTGAACAATTCTTTGGTTTACACCTCTCTTTTAATAATACTGCTATGCGCATAGTTAAAAGTTGAGAAGAAAACACTTGATAAAAGTTTTTTCATATAAGTTTTATTAAAAAAGAAAAAAATTGTTTAATAATAAAACATATGTTTTATTTGCACTTTTATCGGGAATATTATTAATAGTATTTTCAGTTATAATATAGCCGCTTGAATCACAATAACTTTCTATTTATTTTAGAAAAAGAAAAGTATAAGTTATAAGATTTGAATTACTCATCAAAAATTTATGGTTGAGGATATCATGGAAAAAAATGAAAATATTCACATTAAACTTGAAATAAATAGAGATCCTACAACAGGACATTTAAATCTTATGGCTCGTTTTGATCCTAATGCTCCAAATTTTATAAAAGATGATACTGGTTTCAGTTGGTCACCGACGCCAGAAGAGAGAGCATTTTTAAACGAGGCTTTTGATATATTTCTTAAAAAATAAAAATTTTTTTTAAATGTTATTGTTTTTAAGTTTAGGCTTGTATATTTTTCAAATTAAGTAAAAATAAAAGTTTGTCTAATATTTCATAGGATAAATCCTATTTGATCTTACTAAGAATTTCATGTGCTCTGTAAAATATTTTTTCTTGTTCAATTACGCCATTTTATATTTTATCAATTGCATGTTGATAGATATATCTACAAAGCATAAGATCATCTTGAAATGTTAAATCTTCTTTTATTTTTCACTCCCCGCAATATATAATAGGTTACTATCATAAAATATATATTATAAGGTTAGAAGTAAGGAATTTTTTTGTCGCAGTATGTCCTCATAGAGCATGCCTTACATCTTTTAAAATCGCTATGATTCATTATACTTCTGCCTGTTTTTAAACTGTATCTCATTTTTTTAATTGTAGATTCAAGTTCAAACCTTATCATCGGATCAAATGGTATTTTGTATTGATCTGTATTATTGTAAACTAATATTCCATATGGGACAAATCCGCCATAGTGTTGTTCAAGCAAATGGCAGTACGCGGCAATCTGAAAGATATGATTTTTTTGCGGCTCACTATGATTCCCTGTTTTCAATTCAACAGGTATAAAACATTTGTTTTGTTCAACAATATAATCAGGTTTACCGGATATTTTATATTTTTTTGAATAAAAAGGATTTGCAGGTATAGACAGATCAGAATAAGTAATTCTTCCTTCTTGTATAAGATTTTTTATTTTTATTTTTTCCACATTCTTTTTTATATTTTTTGAAAACACGAAAAAAACTATTGAAGCCATTAATATAAATATATCTGTAATTATAATAAAATCTATAACATCACCTCAAAAAATAAAAGTAATAATGAAATGATCAGAAGTATACTTCCAAAGAGTGCAAAGATATTTGATTTTTTAATTTCTTTTTCTGAATTGATGATTATTTTCCCAAGTTCATCATGTTTTTTAATCCCAATATCAAGATTTGCAGATATAGGTTTAAAACCGCATTTTTGGAGGAACCAAGCATTTGAACAAAAATAATATTGACCGATTTCTGAGGCACTTATAATATTATTTTCTGAAATCTTAATTTTTCTCTTTTTGTCCATCAGACTCATAAGAAACCTGTTATTATTTATTCTTTATCAAAGGTTAATTGAAAGTAATTTTTTTAGTTTTCAAAAGGAGTTAAAAACTATAATCAAATACAATAGTTGATTTTCTATGACTGAAAAACTAAATGCGTTTATTAGAGAATTATCTGAAATATATGATCCAAAAAGCAGTGACTCATTTGTAAGTCTTTATTACTCAAAAGGATATGATAATAAATTCATCGATAGGCGAGTACATGCAATTCAATCTGTTTTTAAAGGTGATGAACTGCAAAATTTTAACAAAACGATGAACCGAATTAAGATAATTCTCAAACAGCATCCAAATGAAAATATCGCAATATTTGCTTCCAATAAAAATAGTCTTGAGAAGCATGTAATGTTACCAATGCACATTGAAAATTCACTTATTGTTGATTCATCACCATACCTTAGACCACTTGCAAGAATACTTGATGAATGGGAGAGTTTTACGCTTCTACTTGTTAGCTCAAACTTTGCAAAAATCTACTCAATATATCTTGGAAAAGTAGAAGATACAAAAAAAATTTCAAAAGATATAATGAACAAACAT
>MUGC01000001.1 GCA_002900535.1 Thermoplasmata archaeon M9B1D
TTTTTTGTCTTTCAATGTTTTATTTCCTATTAAATTTTTCAAAATTTCATTGCGGGGGGGAGAATTTATTGTAGCTTTCGGAAGAGTTTTGCAAATTTCATTCCAAATCGACATTAACTCTAAGATTATATCCCCCCCCTCTTTAATATCATTATCATTATCATTATCATTATCATTATCATTATCGGGTTTTTTGGGTTTTGTTGGGTTTTGTTGGGTTTCCAAAAAACCCACTGGGTTATTTGGGTTTTTTGGTCTTCCTCCTTGAGAACCATTGATTTTATTGCGTTCGCAAATCTTTTTATATTTTTCATCATCTCTTTTAAACTGATTTACGAAAGGAGCAATTGCCATTTCTAATCCAAAATCCAAATTAGAAAGCGTACCATTTTTTTTGAATTGATAAATTGATTTTATAAATTTTCCAGCTTGTTCATCGGTCATTTTTTCCAAAATTTCTAAGCTGTCTAAATGTAATATAAAGCTATTTTTTTTTGTCATATCCCAAAATCTAGTTCAAGGGCGTAGAATTAAAGGAACTAGTCTTTAATTCTACAAAATAAAGATGTAATGGAAAATAAAATTTATCTTCCCTTTATTTCATATTAGAACAGATTTTTAATTTGTCAATGGTTAATTTTGGCACAATTGATAAGACTTTTGAGTGTGTGTGCCATTTTGATACAGGCACAATTTTAACTTGTGTTAGCCTAAAAAGTTTTAATTTTGGTTAATCTAATTTTTGTTTTTTTCTACGTTGATAATATTCTTTCTATATTCTTTCATATATTCCTTCTTATATTCCTTATACTTATCAGTTTTCTGATATTTCTTCTGATATTCCTTATACTTATCAGTTTTCTGATATTCTTTATTATATTCTTTATTATATTCTTTATTACTTTCCAAAAAACATATTTTACATAAACTTTTATAACGCTTATAAAACTTTTCTGGATTACTCTCTCCGCATTCTCTACAAAGATGAGGTTTTAGTTTTCTTGGCATATTATTTTAATTTATTAAGTAGTTCATTTAAGTTATAAACTTTACATCTTTTAAATATATTGAAAGGCAAACTCATTCTAAATTTATCAGCCTCTTCATAAGAATTAAAAATAGTTTCCTTTCCAAACATATCGAGAATTTCTATGTCTTTTTTACGACATTTTTCAGTATTTCTTATAACATAGCCTTTATCATTCATTTTAATTTAAACTTTTTCTTTAATAAATAATTCATCATGGATTGTCTTAATTGTTCGGGAGAAGATAAAGCCTTATTTATCTCTTTCTCCTTCTCCTCCCTTTCAACTTCCCTAACTATCTCATCTAAACGCTTTTCTGCGTATGCTGATGAGTATTCTTCACTTCTATACATATTTATCCTTTTTTATTGTTTAATTCCTCAAAACTTTTCCATTTTTGATTAGGCAATTTGACTCTTAAATCATTAGTCAAATTAGCAAAGATTATTTTAATGTCATCTAATAAATCGCTTAAGGATTGTCTTGAGTTATAAGAAGTAAATCTCTTTTCACTTCCATTTTCTAAATACACTAACATAATTCCTCCCTTTGTTATGAGGGGATTTCTCCCCTCTTGGAGAACAACGCTTTAAAACATTGCTCTCCGCCCATACGGTTGGTTGAATGAGTGGGGAGAGAGTGGTAATGCAACAATTAACAGAAATTATTGCCTCTTCCCCCACGTGAACCTAATTAAATGGTTTAATTATTTATATAACTCAATGTTATCTGTATAAATAATCAAGTTAAATTTTAATCAAGTAAACAAATTATTACATTATATTTCTGATTTGTCAACTTGCTTTATTTATAAGTGTTTATGATTAATGCTGTTTTATTTTGAGACGATATAAATTAGCTTGACTATTAGGATTTACAAGTTCATAATGAGATTAACAATATTTTTTTTAAATTTCATAGTGTTTTTATTAATAATAATATTATTTATTATTGGTTTAAGTATCTACATTAATTTGTAGATACTTTTTTTGTTAATCAGTAAATTCCACCAGTTCCCCCTACAAGATTCACTTTCATAGTTCGAATAACGTTAATTGTGCCTAGCCAGATAAGTTGTATCAAAATAAAACTATGATTTATGTCCATTCTTTATTTATAGGCTATTTGCTTATTTGTATTTATGATGTATAATTGTGTTAGTTTGAATTAATTATTAATATAAAAAAGGTATATAATGAATAAAAAAAATGAAATAGAGATAAATGGTGAAGTTTATATTAAAAAATCGGCTATAAAATATGATAAAAAAGTAATTAAAGAAATAAAATTAGGACACGACCTCGCATATAATCGCTACGACCAAAGGCTTAATTTAGAAACAGGCTTGTTATGGTTTAGAGATAAAAACTGCGAATGGGATTTTATTAAAACGGAATTAAGTAAAAAAATTGATAAGGAAAAGGAGAAAAATGTTAGAAACAATAAATAACATAGCGCAAAATTGCGAAAATATTCTCAAGATTATAGATGATATTGAGCAAGAACAAATAAACGCAATGTCAAGAAGTAATGACGATGATTTGCAAGATTTGGATTATTATTTACAGGAGGGGAAATAATGGGATTTTTTAAATCATTATTTTGTAATCACGATTATAAATTAGTTAAAAGTAGTATAGGAACTTGGACAAAAAAAGGAGAACCATTTGATTATTGCTTTTTTAATTCTCTAATTTGTAAAAAATGCAAAAAAACTAAAATAAAATGTTGGGGATTTGAAGCAAAAAAACATTGGATTTATCCACGTTTAAAACAGAAATTGAATACTTATAAATGTAAAAATCATAAGGAGAAAAAATGAACAAAGTTGGAATATACGAAAAATTAGGCGCAATTCAAACTGAATTAAAAGCACCTAAAAATCAGTTTAACGCTTTTGGAAAATATAAATATAGAAGTTGCGAAGATATTTTGGAAGCATTAAAACCTTTGCTTTCTAAACACGGATTAAGTCTTGTAATAACTGATGATTTAATATTAATAGGTAGTAGGTATTACATAAAAGCAACTGCAACAATTTATGATATTAAAAATGAAGATAAAAAACTTTCCGCTTGTGCTTTTGCAAGAGAAGAAGAAAACAAAAAAGGACAAGACGGCTCACAGATTACAGGCTCAAGTTCAAGTTATGCTCGTAAATACGCGCTTAATGGCTTATTTTTGATTGATGATACAAAAGATAGTGACGGAACAAATAAACACGGAAAGGAAAAGAAAAAAGAGAAGATGAAAGATGTTGAAGCCAATAAAATTGAAATTGATGAAGCTATTGAACACGCTCAAACAATAGAAGAAGTGCAAAAGACAAAAGAAGTTTATAAACATAAATGGAATTATTTAAAATTAAATTCAAAAGCCGATTATGATGAATTGATTGAGAAGGCAAAAAAGAAAATTGATTTATTAAAGGAGGAGAAATGATTTACGCAATAGACATTGAAACAATACCAAATGAAGAGGCAATTTGTTTATTACCGGAAGTAAAAGCAAAAGCAAATTTAAAAGACGAAAAAAAGATAAAAGAGGATATTGAGGCAAAAAGACAAATACAAATAGAGAAAATGGCTCTTTGTCCCGAATTTGGCAAAATTGCTTGTATAGGAATTTATGGAGAGGATAAAAAAGAAGTTTTAGTTGGAGAAGAAAAAGAAATATTACAAAAATTTTTATTTGAATTTTTACCAAATATAAATTTGGCACAAATTGTAACTTATAATGGAAAGGGGTTTGATTTTAATTTTATAATAAAACGTGCTTTGTATTATAGATTAGTTCGTATTTGGGAATTAAAAGTATGGTGCGATAAATATAATGCTACTAATATGCACGTGGATTTAATGTCTGAATATTGTAGATATGGAGAATATAAAAGCTTGGATTTATTAAGCGCTGTTTATTTAGGAGAAAAGAAAATTGAATTTGATGTCAAAGAAATTCCCGAATTGATGAAAACCGAAGAAGGAATAAAAAAATTAAAAGAATATTGTTTAAAAGACTGTGAATTAACTTATAAATTAGCAAAAAAATTTGGATATGAATAACAATAAAGAATACGTAAAAATAACAGATAAACAAGGCGAATTATTACCGCTAAGAAAAATTATAAAGAAGATAATCAATTTAACTTACAAGCTTAAATTGATACCTACTGAAGCTTGTAAAAAGCTTAAAATTGGTAGGGCTACTTTTTATCGATATGCTGATAAGAAGAATTTTAATAAAAAAAAGAGGAGAAATAATGTTAAAAAATAGAAAAAAAATACTAAATAAAATATTTCAAACTAATTTAATAATATTCTATTTTTGTTTAATAATTTTACTTTTAGTAAGCGTTAGTCAATTAAGAGAAACGCAAATATTTAATATTTGTGTAATAATTTTTAAAATAACCGGTTGTTTAATACCAATCTTAAAAATAATAGAAATTTGGATTGAATGAAAGAATTTATAATTAAAGGAACAAGAGATTTTACTGAACTAGAAGACGAAATCGGCATAAGAAAAGCTAAAATCTTCACAGAAACAGGCATTGAACCTTTTGTTGTAATCATAAAAAGTATAGAGGCTTGGAAAACAAATAAGCAAAATAAATGTTTCCATAGCTTGCTTAATCTTTTCTTTCGCTCTGGTTGTTTCTCTCAACAAGCAAACAATGTTGATGAGTTAAAGAATTACTACAAAAATAAAATAGGATTGATTAAATGCTATTTGTATTTTAATGGGGAAAAGATGATTAAGGTTAAGGAAAAGAACGAGATACCTGCTCACTATCCTCAACGAGCAAGATTTAAAATTTTGGATAGCTGGAGTAATGCAACGAAGAAACAAGCAAGAGATGGAATTGATTTGTTGATTGCAGAAATGAAGATGAGCGGGATTGAACAAACAAGTTATTGTAAGGAGTTCAACGAGATTATTAAAAAATTGGAGTAAGTAAAAAAAATATGATAGCAAAAGATGATAGAATAGGTTTTAAAATTTCAAAAAATCTAAAACAAAAATTTAAAAAGGCGATTGAGTCAGACGATAAATATATACAAAAAGAATATTCCCAATGTATGTGCGATTTAATAGAAGCTTATGTTAAAAAAATGGAGAAAATAATAAAAAGGAAAGTATGAAATACGATAAAAACGAAGTAAAAGAAGCTTGGGATTTAGCTTGTGATATAAAAGAAGACGCAAGTACAGAATTTTTATTACAAGCAACTTGCGATATTTTAAGAGAAAAATATAAAGATAAATATAACGATATTTGCGGTTGGGACGTTGCAGAAATTTTGGAGGAATAATGTTTAAATTTTTAAAATATATAAAACTAATTAAAAAAATTAAAAAACTAATACAAAATGAAAAAGAAGTTTTAAATATTTTGCAAAAGGCAGAAAGAGGCACTCATACTTTCGATATAGAGTTAAAAACAAAGATCGCAAAAGAAAAAATAAAAATGTTAAAAAAATTAATAAAAGAGGAATAAGTTATGAAAACAAATCTTAAATTTCAATTGGTTAAGTTTGAAGGGGCTTTGGCGTTCCAAATACATGAGCAAACTGAAGAGTGGAGAGAGAAAAGAAACAAAAAAATTTATCCTCACGAAGTTTTAGAATTTTATGCTAAAAAAAATATTCATATTTATTCTTTAAGAATTCCAGATTTACGAATATCTCCTTATAATTTTGATATAGGATTACAAGGAATTAATAGAAAGAAAAATAATAGAGTTTGTTTATATAATAATTGTGGTAGTGATTATTATTATAAAAAAATCCTTGAAGCCTTAAAACAATGGTCGGCTCACGTTTACAAAGAAACAAACCGAGAAGAACAACCTTTTCAAGATTTAGGAAACGGGGTTTTTGTTGTATAGTCAACTTGACCAGAAAGTGGTCAAGTTAGTGGTCAAGTTAAGTAGCAGTTAAATAAAAACTGTTAGTATTTATAAGGGTTTAAGTTATTTTGTATGTTAACAAGTTAAGTAAAAATGAGGAGGTTAAGTTGAAAGGTTTTATTTATAAAGACATTAAAAGATTATGTAAAGAATATGGCAGACATATTGAAGATTTTTCTTACTTTATGCGAGGTCAAACAGTTTGTGCTTGGAAAGATGGATTTTCCGCTTTTTATTACCTTAAAGATGTTAATAAATTCTTTAAAATGAATTTAGAAGAACAAGCAAGAGAATTGGAGGAAAAAGAAGATGAAGGAAATTAAAACGTTTGAGGATTTATTAAATGCTCTTAAAAAAATTAATATATGTGATAAAAAACAAATAATAGAGAGATATTATAATAAATTTTATATTTATTTCACTATTAAAGAAGTTTATTTTAAAGTTTTAAAATTTAAGAACGAAAAAGAATTTTATCTTACTCTTGACAAAGTTGATAGAGGATATGATTATGATGGTGCTGACGAAGAAGAGGTAACAAAAAGTGAAAATCCACATAAAATTTATAATTTAATAAAATCAATTAAACAATGTGAGGAGGAGTGATGTATACAAGTTTAGAATTTAGCAAGAAGCTTAAGGAAAATGGCTGTGAGTTGGAGAGCGAAAGATATTATTATAAAGGTAATATATCTATTGCTGATTATCACGATGAGGTATTAGGTGCTTTATCAAATTTTTATAAGGCATACGATATTCTTAATGAAATTTGTGTAGAATATGCGACGCAATTTTTTGGAGACAAAGAAATAAGTAAAAATTATGGTAACGAGAATATCGGAGATATTTTTGTTTGTTTTAAAGCCTATGAGTATCATACTCAAAATATTCTTGAAATGCTCCAAAAAGACAAACCTCAAGAGGAAATAGAAAAGTATATTGAAGATAATTGTGTGTTTTTTAATAAGGATAAGGAGGAGAGATGAAGTTAAGTGAATATGAAAATTTAGTTTTCTCTTTAGTTGAAATAAACACTGTAAAGGGTATTTATTGTATTGGTGAGTCTAATGATGAAATAATATTAGATAAATCAAAAGTAGATGTTATAACAGTTAGCGAAACAGTTGAAAAAACTATTAAAAAATTATACGAATTTATTAATAATTTAAAAAACAAAAATGGAAAAACAAAACGAAATTAAAAAACTAACTTCTAAAAAAGAAATGGAAAAAAATTATGAGAAATTTATAGATGATTAGGATAAAACGTTTGATTAACCAATTGAGTAATCGACGGAATAGTTTATAAAATAAAAAAATATGAGAAATGAAGAATTAAACATACAATCATCAATAATACAATATCTTAGATACAAAGGGATTAAAGTTTTTTCAATTCCCAATGGAGCTAATTTCCCTAATCATTACACAAGGTATTTAATGAGTTGTAGTGGATTAACAAGCGGAGTAGCAGATTTAGAAGTATTATTGCCTAACGGAAAGGCTATCTTTCTTGAAGTAAAAACAGAAAAAGGCAGACAAAGCAAGACACAAAAGGAATTTGAGGAAGAAGTTAAGAAATTAGGCTTTGATTATTATATTGTCAGAAGTATAGATGACGTAATTAAATTGGGATTAAAACAATTAAATATTTAAAAAAATGAATGAAAATAAATTTATTAAAAAATCCATAACTAAAATACTTCTTCAAAATGTCAAGGGTCAATTGGTTACAAAGCCAAATCTTGAAGACAATTTAAAGGCAATAGGCTTTTGGGTTGGAAAGATTGCTGGGTTTGGGGAGAAAGCAAAAGACGGCTATACTCAAAAAGAGGTCTTGGATTTAATGGATAAACTAAACGAAGGGTTTATTGAGGGTTATTCAACGTTGGAGAAAAATTAGATTAACTCTTGATGATACATATCTAAAAATCCATTCTTTTTATTATCAGCAATGCTTTTTCTTTTCCATTTACAACCTTGTGTCAATTGGACACATTCCATATCTGCAACGGCTTTTATATATCCGCACATATAAGCTAAATCTAACTCGCTATTTATATTTATTCGTCCATTAATTACAGGGGATACATCAGCAGCATTTCCGGTTAAATGCTTTGAATTCATCGTTTTAGTTTTTCCAGCATTAAAAAGCATTCTTTGAGTCTTTAAATCTCTCTTTCCTCCGTTAGCCATTATGGCTATAGGATAATTAAGAGAAACTTTTTTGAGAATGTTTACAAGCTTAAGGTCAACACCTTCTAATCGTTCAAAATATTTGATGTTGTGAGAAAGAACCTCATTTTTTGACGAAATTTGGAAAAAAATTAAGTTATTTAGCAATTTGAGTAATTTTTTAAGCATTTTTATAGTTTCTTTTCGCCTTTTTCTGTTGCGAGCATAAAGGCTAAGCCCCAGTATCCGCAATATACATCGGATTAATCTAACATCGTGCAGGCTTGTTAGTAGCCTATGAAAGAAATAAGAGGCTTTGAACTTACTTACGAAAGCGAAGTATCCTCTCTTCTCGTATACAGTGGACTTTTGATTTGCAACTCGCCAGCCTTGTCCTTCGTGTCATTATTATTTCTTGCATCTTGTTAACTCAATCAACTTTAATGCAGGTCTTTACACCCCTGCACCTTGACAAATCAAATCCTAATCCTTAGACGAATTAAAGCTGATAGTTTGATTGTAAATGATTTTCTTTTTTTTTCAATAAAAAAACCCTCTATTAAATAGAAGGTCAAGGAATCTATGATATATTATAATAGATATCAATATAATATATTGATTTTATAAAAAGTAAAGAATAGAATCAATTTTGATGACTATCTGCCTTATGCAGAAAAAATTACCGGTGGTTCGATATTTCGTACCACTGCATTATTTATTATTTATTATTTTATATTAATTATTTATTGAGGTATTTATTATGAGTTATTTTAAAATTGAAACTATTGAAGATGGAAAAAACGGATTTAGATATTTTCCTATATCAGATAAAAGCAAGTTCTCTTTAATCACAACAATTAATACTTTTAAAACTTATTGCAACAATCCAACCTTTATTATTAAAAATAAATATGCTTGGAAAATTGAAGAATGGGAAAGAAAAAATGGATTTCTATCTATTTCTGGAGGCAAAGGATTACATACCTATGAAGTTCCAGAGTTTGACGCTGTTGAATATGAAAAAGTAAATCAAACAGTACACTCAAAAGGTGCGATAAAATTGCCAGAGTTTAAAGTTATCACTTATACAGAAGACGACGAAAATCCTTCTCCTGTAAAATGCATAGTTTTTGATGGAAAAGGTTACTTGATAAAAGAAGATGGAAGAACTATTGAAAGATTTTAATTAATAGTTAAAATTAACTTTGTTGGAAAATAAATATATGTTAAACGGAGGTAAAAGACCTCCGTTTTTTATTCGCATAACTCATAATAAAGATTGTTGTGTTTATCTAAATTCTTACAAGTTTTTTCAGTATCAAAAACAGCTGGATATAATTCTCTTAAACATCTTTCTTTTGAAAAGTCTTTATTTTCTTTTCTACATCTTCTAATAGACGTTTTATTTCTTCTAAAATCTCTTTTTAAAGGACAGGTATTTTCTACTGGTTCATCTAATAAGCAAAAATCAGTTATTCCGGTATTTCTTACGCAACTTGTCAGAATTAGGCTTACGCTTACGAATAGAATTAGCTTTTTTAAGTAAATTAAGTTGTTTTTTATTGTTTTTTTGCCTTTCATACTTTTTGCCTTTATTTATGAAATATTGTTTAAGAAGTTCTATTAATAGATAAATTCCTAAAAAGGTAAAAATTTTGTCTTTTATTTTACTCATTTTTACTTAATCTCCACATCTTTACAAAATAATGATTTAAAAAATTTATATATTGTAGTTATTAATTTATTCATAAGTTTATTGTTTGTTAATAACCATTTTCAATTGCTCTATGGTCGTTTAGACTTGAAATTGATAACTCAAGTAAATTTAAGGTTTTCATATATATTTTTTGATTTTGCAAATTTGTAGCATAATGAAACAACAACATTATTAAAATTAATGCTATTACAAATCTATCCGTCCTAAACCCTTCTTTTTTCTCTTTGTCCATTCCCCGCCTACCTCACAAACTTTTCTAATACTCATTAAACTAACACCTGCAGTCAAACCGGCATTATTGAAATTATTATAGCAACTTAACATTAAAATTACAAATCCAGTTAAGTTTGTAAAATTTAAAGTTAGCTTAAAATTAATCCATTTTAAATTAAATTTTTTCATAAATTTTTAAATATTATCGTCAATATCTGAATGAAATTCATCAAGTATAATTCTCATTTTATCAACAAATTCATCTTCTTCAGCATCATATAAATTTGATAAATCTCCAATATATTCCCCAGTTTTAGGTTGAATTTTCACTCCTTTACTTGACAGAAAAGTTTTCATGGCATTTATTGTCGGCATAACTTTCTTTTCAATATTTTCAATTTTGATTTGCATTGGTTTTATTGCAGATTTAATTATTGCCCAAAAACCTCCATAAATAGCCCCTATTGAAGTTATTAAAACTATAGCACTTGATAATTGATTTACTGATAGTTGTTCCATTTTATTTTGAATTTATTAATTACAATTTTCATTTTTCCTCTTTTTCTTTTGATTTAGATTTCTCTTCATTTTCTTCATCAATAAGACCTAAATTTAATAAACCTTCGAGAATAAGACATTTATAAGATTCTGAAGCTATTGATTTTTCTAATTCACTTAATTTGAATTTTTTATCATAATCAAAGGAAACAGTTTCCTTTTCTTTAAAATCTTCAATTTGTTTATTATATTTATTTACCAATTCTTGCATCTTGTTTTCATATTTTTTTTCTTTAATCTCTTTTAATTCTTTATTATTTATTTTTGATAATTCTGATTCCTTTAATTCTTTTATTTCCTTTAATTCTTTATCAATTTTTTTACTAATATTATTTATAAGTTCGTTATATACTTTAGCTGACTTATCAAGTCTATATCCTAAAGTTATTATATTTTTTACTAAGATGAGATTATTATATTCTATATTTCTTCTTAATTCGCTTATTGATGGTATTACAATATCTATTAAATCTTTTATTTTTATTTCTATTTTCATAAATTTTCCTTTATATAATTAATATTAATAATTAAGCAATTTTCTCCAAATTTATTATTCTTTCTTCTAATTCTTGAACTTTAAGAATTGTTAATGAATTTAAAGCATTCCAATTGACATTATCATATATTTCTTTTTCAATTCCTTTTATTATTTCTTTTCCATTTTTATCAAAAGTTTTTTGAATCAAATTATTGTTTTTATCAACTTTAACTTTTGCTTTAATTACTGTTTCTGGATAAAGATTATAATTATTTTCATTACCAATAAATGAAACTCCAAGTTTTCCTGTTAATTTTTCAGTAAATCTTAAAACTTGAATATTTTTATAATTATCTAAATCCGGCGTCCATTTTTCAATAATATTTTTCCAAAATTCTCCACATGTTGACCTACGCCATTGTCCAGTTGTTGGGTCAATATATCCATTAGCAGAAGAAGAAGTTGTATCATCTTTTACATCGATTGTGAAAAATCTGCCATCTCCATAAATACGAAAAGTTTCAGTTGAAGCACCTAAATCAGAACTAATCCACAAATAATTATCAGCTCCAGAACCAACTCCATTATATCCAATAGTGAAATCATCATCAGCGCCTTCAGCAAAAACTATAACGGAAGCTGTGCCCCCACCAAGTCCACCAAAGTTTAAAATTCCTGCGCCTGTGGTTATTATAGTTGAACCCATTTGTAATGCGCCACTAGTAGCACTTATAGTATTTCCATCTATATTTATATTATCTACATTCAAAGAGGTTAATGTCCCAACATTTGTCAAACTTGAGTTTACTATATTAGAACCTAAAGTCGTTGAGGTCAAAACATCTGAACCACCTATTATATATTTTGTTGCTTGAACAGGGAGAGTAAATGTTGCTTCTGTATTGTCTATTTCAAATCTTTCTACACCTCCAGTAGATATATTTAAAGTATCTACATCGGAAAACCAAATACCAGTATTTATATTAAAACTTCTTGTGATTGAAGTTGAAGCAACTGAACCAGAAGGAACAAAAATTTTATCACTAAATTTAAAACCTTGCCCATCATGATTTAAAGTTTCACTATTTAAAATAAGATTATTTGTACCAGAAACCTCCAAACTACCTGCTGTAATTTTAAAAGCCCCAGCGTTCCAATTTGCTGTTAAAGCAACTGAACCATCTTTTTTCAAAACAAGAGCATCATCAGCTTTTAAATTTAAAGCATTTTGTAAATCTGTTTGATTAGATAAATTGCCTGAAATATTTCCCCAAACTGCTGAAATATCTTGATTATCAACTTTTTGCCAAATTGAACCATTAAAAATAATCCAATCTCCAACTTTCCAATTTGAAATACCATCAATTTCTGTTGTGCCTTCTACAGAAACTACATAATAATCTCCTTTAGTTCCTGTGCTACTTACTATTGTTGGATTGTTTGTGTTAGCGTTCCATGTTCCACGATATACAACACCGCCTACAACAATACTAATTGCATTATCAAGAGAAAGTAAAGCCCTCTCTACATTGGAATCCGTTTGTTTGATTGTTCCAGCTGTAAATTTATTTATATTTAATCTGACTGAACTTGCATTTTTTATAATTCCCATTAATTTTACCTAATAATATTAAATTAAATAATTTTATATTATTTTTTCCTTGTTCCTGAAAAAATAGAATTTTTATTTTGTTTAAAAATAGTACTCATTATGCTTACTCAACAACATTTTTACTAATAACTTTTTGACTATTTGGATTTCCTGAAGCTATCTCATATAAAATAAAATCTGTGTTAGTATCTATAGGATAAGTTCCAGCGCTCAAAGGAGAAGCTTCATCAATAACCATATCATTTTTACTTTGTGGGTCATCTTTACCCAATTCATCAACATTAGCATTATAAATATTTATTGTACCTTCACTTATATATAAAGAAGGATTGAGTTTACTATCAAAAATTTCTTTTCTTTTATAAACTACATTTGGTTGTAATAATTTTCTCGACATATTTTTCCTTTATTTTTAATTAAATAAAATTTTCATATTTTTTTAAATCTTCTTTATTATTTATAAGTTTAATTTCTTCTATTTCCTTTTTACATTCAATTACTTTATCTTTAATTTTTTGTGGTATATTTTCAATATCAATAAACTTTATTTTTTTTTCTATCATACTTATTATTAATATCCTATTGCAATCCAAGAAGCTGTTAAAGCACCTCCGCCACCATTCGAATCGTTTCCTAATACAATTTGTGATGTAGACGATGCTGCGCTATCCCAATATATAGTACTACTTCCTGTAAAATAACTTGCTTGAATTCCTGTAGCTTGTACATTGAATATAGCATTTGGAAAAGTTAAAGGTAAAGTTACTGTAACTTCAGAATCAGTTGCTATTGTTGCAGAAATTCCCCATTGTATAATTATTTCATCAAAACCAGCACCAATCCCCACTGGTAATCTCATATATCCATTTGAAGCTCTACTTGTTCCATTAAATAAAGATTTTAAAGCTGTTGCTACAATCGCTCTTGAGCTATCTGTTCCCGCAATAACTTCTGCATTTGTTGCTATTTCAATAATACCTTTTACAGTAGTGCTTGCATCAGGAACAGTTTGACTTACATATAATTTTTCATCTGTGCCCTTTTCAAGCAAATTATCGGCGTCAGAACTTATAAGATTATCGGCATCGGCTTTTAATTTTTGGTCTACAGAACTTTTTTCCAGTAAATTATCACTATCAGAACTTATAAGATTATCGGCATCGGCTTTAATCAATCCATTTGTATCATCTTCAAGAAGATTATCGCTATCTTGCGAAATCATACTTTTCGCTAAATTTCCAACTGTTATTTTTTTTGTGCCATTTGGTGTTAAGTCTGTGACTGTAGGAACTAAATCATCATAATCAACACTTACAACAGAATCTAATTCACTTATTTTTTTTTCGCTCATTTAAAACCTCAAAAAAGGGGATTATTAAGCTACAGATGCAAGTCTTACATCAACTTCTCCGCTATTTGCCAATATATCAATTTTTAAATAAACCTTTAAAAATATCTCTTCATTGACAGCGAGTTGCTGTTCAGCCAAAGGTATAAATTCATCTTCATATTTATCGTCAAGTCTAACTTCTTGAGTGATTGTTTGAAGAAGAGTAGTATCAGGAGTCAAAACTCCACCCGATTTTGTTGCTCCATACATTTCATATTTAATAGAAATTAGAGAAACTGCACCGTCAAGAGTAGCACCTGATAAAGTAGCATCGCCATCAAAAGCAATTGAAAACTCTTCACCTTCTGCGCCTACTTCATCATAAGTAATTGTTAAAGTGTCTACTCCGTCTTCAGTATAAGTAGCCTTTGCGACATCTTCATCAGTTGAAGCATTTAAAACAGCTATGATATTGTCCAAAGTTCCCGGCAAATCGCCACCTATATTAATTTGATTTCCAGTAGCTCCGCTTGCAACAAAAGTGAATGCGACACCGTTTATTGTAAGGATTTCGTCAGCGCTAGGATTATCAGTAAAGGCTATTGTACCTGTTGCCTGATGTTGTAAATCCAAATCTTTAGGCATAAGTCCAGCTTTTACTTTATCACCACCAGCTAATAAATAACCTGCTCCATAAGCTCCGTCTGTATTTCCTAATACATAAGATGTAGTTAAAGTTTGGTCTTCTGCGCATACGTCTTCTTGAGAACTCCAAACTTTTTTATAATTAACTTTTTTTAACATATTTTTCCTTTATTTTAATTATTCGTCACTAACAGTTATTACGTCTTGTTCCTTTAACATTTGTCTTGATTTAATCAAAACAGCTTCATTAAATACGTCATATCTTGTATTAAAAGCTTTATCTTCTGGTCTCATTTCAAGTTTATCAGTTTTAATTTCATTGATAACCTTTCTTAAGTCATTATGATAATGCATTGTGATAGCTGTAGCGTCTTCAGGATAACAAGCCTCTAAAGCATCTTCCATTAATTTTCTTAAATCAGAAGAAGAAACATTAATAGGAATATTGACAATAGCTGTAATTTTACGTGGGTCATTTAAAAGAGAATCTATAGCTGTATCATACAACATAACTTTTCCATATTGTTTGAATAATGTGCTATCCTCTGTATATGAACCAATTTCAACTAATGAACCATTAGCAACTAAATCTTTTCTAAAAATAGAAACATCATTTGTAATCATTGGATTCATTGCTGGATTATATAACATATTAATTTTGCCTTGTTTCCAAGCTACAAAAATTATATTATACATTTCTCCGTCAGTAGTTCCACCGGCATCAAATAATTTAGCTCCTAAATTTGTACCATAAAAATCTTTTCTATGATTGTCTTTAGCGAAATCTAAAAATTTTGTATATTGTTCAACTTCAAATGATTTTGCCGATTCATTTCCGATTAATTCTTCATTTTCCATAATATGATTCATTAATTGTTCAACTGATAAATCATTAACTAAATCATTTGACATAGTATATTTATATGAAAATGGAACTAATTGAAGTTGTTCACTAATTCTTTTTACGTCTTCTTCAGCATAACCGCCAGCAACACGTCTCCGAACTGGTTGACCTATACTGATTATTTTTCCGTATTTATGCATTTTACCGTTATTTGTTGGACTTGCTGGTGCAAAATCAAATAAAGGAGTTGTATTCATAAATGCGTTTATAAAACCATGTTGCTCCTTAGCAAAATTGATTCTTCTTAAAGTATTGTAATTTGGCATTTTTTTTCCTTTTGTAATTAATTATTTTTTAATTTTTTTGCAATATCCAAATTTAGATTTTTTTCATCTTTTGGATTTTTTGGGTCGGGTGTATTTTTGTCTACTTCTTTTAATTTAGTCAGTTTAAATTCTTCAAGTTTAGAGTTTGAATATTTTTCTTTTTCTCTATCAAAAATTTCTTTAATTTTTGTAGCCATTTTAGAAAAATTTTGACAATCAACAATCTCTTCCCATTCATTTGCATTTAATTCACAATTTTCAAAAGCCTTCCGAAAAACTTCTTTTTTCTCATAAAGCTTAACTTTGTTCTGTAAAATTTCATTTTGCTCTTTTGCAGTCTTACCTTCTAAAGCTTTTTTTTCTTGTTCTGTTTTAATATCTTGCAAAGTTTCTGATAAAACTTTGTTTTGTTCTAAAACTTTTTGATTTTGCTCTAAAAGTTCTGAAATTTTTTTATCTTGTCCAGCTTTTACTTTTTTAAGTTCTTCTAAAGTTTCGGTGTTCTTATTATCACCACCTTGCTTTTTGTCTTCAGTTTCATTCTTGATGTTTGCAGAATCGCCACCATCGGAAGCACCTGTTTTATCTTTACTCATATAATAACCTTTTTAAAATTAATAAGTCAATAAATTATTTCAAATATGGCATATATAACATATTAAGTCAAATCTTATAAGAAAATAATTATAGTTGTTTCTCTATCATTAATAGACCATTTCGCAGGAGCTAATCCATGTTTATAAAACTGTCCATTTGGATACTTAAAAGTTCCATTTTTTGTACTTATTTGTTTATTCATTTGAATTGATTGAGGACGAGTTCTATTGTCCAATGTTGAAATCATTTGTATTCTAACATTGCCAAAACCATTAGCCTTTAATTCTTCAAATCTTTTATATTGTTGTAAAGATGCCATGCGCATACTTTCTGTTCTTGCTATTCTATAAGTACGATAAATATGGCCGTTTGTTCTCGTCAATTTGCCTTCTTTTAAGAGATTTAAAGTTTTTCTTGTGATTTTTCCGTGTCTGTCTCTAAAACCAAATTCAATATCTAATAATTTTGTTGTTTTTTCTATAGAAAATCCTTTATCTAAAGAATTTTCAATTATTTTTGTTGTTCTTAAAGCTAAATTTTTACTTCTTTTTAAAATTGATTTATTACTTAAAATATGATTAGTTATTCTAAATTCATAAGTTGTTGGAAATTTTTTTAAATTATCTATTTTTAAAAAAGTTAATTTTCTTTTTAGTGTATTTTCTATTAAAAATTTGCTTTCAATTGATGATTGATTATAGGAATTTAAAATTGATTTTTTTATTTTTTTAAACATATTGAAATATTTTGAAATAATTATTTTTTCAATTTGTCTAATTTGAATTTTAGACATATTAGGTTTCAATCTTTTTCTAATTAATCTTCTTATTTCTGATATAGTTTTAAAAGATAAAATATTTATTAACGCTATTCTTTCTATCTCTTTTTTTCTTATCTCTTTTTGTTCTTTCTTTTTTGGAGTTAGCATTATAAATTTTCATTATCTAAATCAGGTAAACTATCCATAGCTTCTTTTTCTGATAATTTCGCCAATTCTTCTGCTTTATCTTCGGAATAACCGGAACGTCTAAATATCTCTTTTTGTGGTAATCTTCCCCCAGCCCTTAAAATAGCTTCTAAATCTGCAAGTTCATCTTTTGGCTTATTTCTTGGGAATTCGTAATTTATTTCAAAAGTATCATATTCAGAAATAGAATTTACATCAAGTCCAGTCCAATAGCTCTTTAAAAGTTCATCTAATTCCTGTAAACTTTTTTTCCATTCCATTTCGGTATTTTTAGAATCATTTTCAAGAAGTCTAAATAATTGATTTATTTGAAAGGCTGTAGCATTTTTTAAAGTACTTAAAGCTTTTGGGTCAATGCTCGAAGAAACGACCCAAATTCCATTCCAAACATATTCTAAAACAAGCTTAACAAATTCGGGATTAATATCTTTAGTAATAAATTTTGCTTCAGAATTTTCGGAATCAGCGATTATCACGCCAGTTTTTTCCATTTCTTTTTTGGTCTTTTCGTCAATAAGTCCCATATTTTTTAATAATAAATATGCTTGTCTGAAAGTAGCCGATTCAGTAGAATTATCGCTCGCCAATCTATCCCATGTATCAAGCAAAGTAATAGCTTTTTCACTATTTCCTCTACATTTATTATTATTTTTCCATTCAATTACAGGATTTTTAGTAAAG
Organism: Thermoplasmata archaeon M9B1D; assembly: GCA_002900535.1. GTDB lineage: Archaea > Thermoplasmatota > E2 > DHVEG-1 > DHVEG-1 > M9B1D. The sequence goes on from MUGC01000001.1 coordinate 18,078, forward strand.
CCATGCGGACTTTGTTTAGATAAAATTATAGAATTGTTTGTTTGTTTGTTTTTTGATTTTTTATATGTATATTCATATACATTGGTATTATCATAAATCCATATTATTTTATCTTTATCTTCATCTTTTTCATAAGAATAAATTACAGAATATAATTTCTCGTCTGTTTTTTTATCTTTTATAATTAAACAATTATAATTTTTGATTTCTTTGATTTTAACTCCACCATTATATAAAAAATTTAATGTGTATGTATTTCCTGTTGCTGATACATTTTCCATTAAAGTTTTTAGAAATGATTTGGTATAATTTATTCTATCAAATTCTTTATATTTATTTTTAACTTCATCTTTAATATTTTCACTATAAACTCTTGTAATATCCCCGCCTAAATATCCGGCTTTTGTATTAGCAATTAAAGAAAATAAATCAAATGACATTTTAATATTTGGGTCAGCATCAGTAATTTTTTCTCTAACCAAAATAGGAACACCATCAGCTTTTTTGGGGTCGTCCCATTCAAATTTACTTGCTTTTTTTCCTTCAAGACGTCTATTTTGTCCCCATTTTTCACAATCAAATTCTCTTTTATCATCAATTGTTCTTATTATTAAATCAGTATTTATTTTTATTTTTTTTGCTTTTTTATCCATAAAAATCAAGCCTCCCTTGCAGTAATTGTAGCCGTTAAATCTTCATTATATCTAATATTTATAATAACACATTCAAATATAGGATTAACACCTATATCAAAAATATCTCCCTTATAATAAAAATCTTCAGAAATGCCTTTTATCATACCAGCACCTCTAATATTTCCATCATAAGCAATAGGTGATATTTCAATTTCATCTTTAAAACCATCATTTAATACATTAAAAACTTTAATTTGTGGAATTTCATTTGTAAAGTCTAAAGAACGAATTGTTATTTGAGAATTTTTTTCAATTTGAATAAATGAATAAAGTTTAAATCCTATTAAATTCCCACCACTTAAAATAAGTTCTTTAATCAATCCAGTACTTTCTTTCTCTAAATCACATGTATTAGAAATATAAATCCTATCATAAAGTTTTAAACTTAAAGCTTCTAAATTAACAGAAAATTCAAATACATTTCTTTTTTCTTGAATCAATTTTAAAGCATAAGTTCCTAATTTAATAACAGAAGATTTATCAGTTAAAAATTGATAATCAGTTTTTATAATTTGATAATCAACATCACTTGTGCCAGATTTTGGTATTTGATAAACATTATCATCATAATAATATAAAGTTATTTCATCTTCTGAATAATCATCATTATTTATAAATCCAATTCTCAAAGCATCTGTTAATCTTCCAATTTGTGGAGTCCATTTAAAATTGAAAGAATTATGTTGATTAAATAAATCAATTGGTTCTTTTGAAGGGTTATCAATTACAAAATAATATTTTCCGTTATAAAAAGTAAATGAAGCTTGACAATTTGATAATAAAGTTTGAATTAATTCTAAAATTTTAAATTGTTCTGATATAATTCCATCAACATAATAATCTTCAGTTTCACACCAATTATATAATTCTACAAGAGAATCATTATCAATGCTATCAATGCTTTCAGCACGAGGGTTTATTAAATCATTTGTGAGTAAATCTCTTATTATACTTGCAGGATTACGAGTTTCTGCTGTTGTAGACCAATTTGTGCCATCCCAAATGGGCAATTCTGATTTAGCCAAATAATTATATTGTCTTAATGTACCTGATAATGAGCCATAAGCTATCGCTTCAACTGAAATTTGGTTTACATTAGGTAAAATTGTTTCATCAATTACATCTCCATCGACATAAAAATTAAATTCACTTAAAACAGGATAACCAATATCAAAATTTGTTTTTTCATACAAATCCGCCGATGAAACCTTTATTGTATATTTATCTTTTGTTAAAGTCATTCCTATTGTTCTAAAAAATAATTCGTCAGCTTGATTTATATTATCAGGTGGACTAAAAGAAACTATTGCTCCGTTCACAGTGGTTGTCGAGGAAGATAAAGGTTGTTTATTCCCATTAATATCTCTTACATATAAAGTTGCTGTATCTATATCCTGAAAAGACCCTGATTGTGTTTTATATTTAACATTAATTGACGCAATTCTCGACTCTCTTCCCCCATCGCTTTTTTGTTTATAAAGACCAACTGGAAAAGCGATTATTATATCTATATCTGTTGTATCATCAGGGCTTGTCTCAAGAACTTCTGAAACAACACCTATATATTTATTTATAGGATTATTTATTGTGTAAGAATCATTGAATAAATCTGTTGTCAATTCTTCTTCAACAATTTCTACTTCAAGACCATCTTCAACTTCTTCAGGCAAAATCCTTGTGTCTGTCGTAGCAAAAAATCTTGTCTCAATTATTCCTGAAATATTTTGAGTCCAAGTTTTTGTTCCTATGTATCGATAAGTTGTACCTCCTACTAAAACTAAATCACCGAATTCTATTAAATATGTTTGTGATAAAGTAATTTCTGATGGAGTCGGCAAAGTATCATCTAAAATATCAACTTCAATTTTAAAATTTTTATCACTAAAATTTGAACTATCAACATTTGTAAATTCTAAAATAAAATCATATTGTAAATAAGTAGAAACTCCGCCGGTCATTTGAGTAACTAAATAACCATCTGGCAAATTTGCGTCAAGAGTGAATTCGTTTCCTTCCGCTCCCTTAGAATCATAAATAATTATTAAAGTATCTGAACCATTATTTGAATAAGTTGCAGGGGTTACAAGAGGATTAGTTGAAGCATTTAAAACCGCTACTGTGTTATTTAACGCAGTTAATAAAGTTGTACCTATTGCAATTTCAGTCGGACTTCCAGCAGTAACAACATAAGTAAAAACAACACCGTTTATAGTAATTGTCGAACCCACATTCGGTTTTATACCATACCAAATAGATCCTTGAGCATAACCTTCAACATTTTGATTATAAACTTCATTTGAAATTTCAAAAACTTCTTGTGTAATATCAACTGATAATTGCTCTTCTCGTGGAACAGGTTTGACATTATCAAAACCTATAAAAGAACTTCCACCATAAGATTTATTTATATCTAAAAAATTACTGGAATAAGACCCAACATTTGTCTCTCCAATTTTTTCATTATAAATATTAACATTATCATAATTTGATATAAAGTATTGTCTATATTTATTAGTAGATGAACCATCAGCAATAAGCCTATATGGATATTGCGCATAAAAAGGAGTTTGTATAGTTTCACCAAAAACATAAGGTAAAATTGATTTTGAAATCGTATTACTTGCTCCTTTAATTTCTGGTGGTTGAGATGTACCTTGACCTTCTTGAGGCGAAATTCTAAAAGATGGAGGTTTTATAGGAAACAATAATTTTGTTAAAGCAGAAACAGAACCGCCAATTATCAAACCAGCACCTATTTGTGTCAAAATGGGATTTCCTGTTGCGATTCCCGCAACAACTAAAACAGCACCAACAACAATTGTAAAGACATCAGCGACAAAATCTCCTTCAGGAGATTTAATATATTCACAAATATCACCTTCTTTTAATCTATATCTTGATTTTTTCTTTTTTCCATTTACATAAACAAATTTTAATTCTTCTTTTGTAAATAATTTTTTTAATTTTATTCCAGCACATCGTTTTCCTTTTATTTTTTCATTTAAAAGAACCTTTTCACGAAAAAAAACAATTCCTCGTGGTCTTCTTAAAATAAATCTTTTTATTTCACTAAAAAAATATAAAATTTCATCAATTATATACATTTAACCCCCTTTATATAATAAAATTTACAATATCTATCGGGAATTTTATTTATTTTTGTACCTAAAATTGTCCTATGAATATATTTATTATTTCCTACACAATAACCTATATGTTCATTAATTCCGCTTTTATGCACAATACAAGTTTTTTTTGGTTCTTTTATTTCTTCAAATAATAAATTAGCTCTTAAATGTTTAGCGAAATCTTTTTCATTTCCTTCTATTACAAAAGGATATTTTGGTAAATCTATATTATGTTCTTCTTTAAAAATATCTTGAATAAGAGTCCAGCAATCACATTTGCCGAGTTCATATTTTTTATTAAAATGTTTCAAATAATTTTTCATAAGTATAAATTTGGAAATAAATTTTTATTATATCTTATTGTGCCTATATTATAACCTATTGACAATATAAGATTGATACCTAAATTAATTTGCGTTTTATCAATATCTAAACTAATAACTTCAAAAGTTCCTCTATCATATTTTTCAGAAATTAAATTGCCCGATGTATCTCTTTCTATATGAGCCAAATATATTTTACATTGTATATTTTTATTTTTATAAGAACTTTTAACCGCTTCTCTTATTTTATAAGTTAATTGTCTATCAATATTCGCTATACCTATAGAAGTTCCAGAATTTTCACCTTGCGTATTGAAAAGCAATTTAAAAGGTAATCCTAAATATTCATTACTATCAATTGTGATAGTTTTATTATTATTTATAAATCTATAAGTTTCCAACCAAGAAGAATGGGAAAATTCAAGCAAAATATATAAACCTCTGCCTAAATATCTACTATATGCTGATTTTTTTAATTCAAATTCGCTCATACAATTAATTCTTTGGTTGCTACAAGATTTTCTCCGCCTTCAGTCAATAAATATTCTCCGCCTTCAGTCAATAAAGAATAATCGACATAAATTTTAGTCTGTTCTAAAGATAATTTAACTTCTATTTGATAATAATTTGAAACTTGTCTATATAAAGGTTTATCAAGAAATCTTGCAGTTCTGTCAACTTCAATTCTGCAATCATAAAAAGTAAATGGTATAGTTCCTTGTTTTATTGTATTTCTATACCAGCTTTTAAAATCTAAATAATCTTCTAAAGAAACTATTATATAACCTTTTATTATATTATCTATATCTGTAAAAGTTTCTCTTCTAAATGGTTGTCCAGCGTCTGGAGAGACTTCAATAAATCCGTTTTGGTCTTCGTCTTGAAAACTATTTGATAATAAATCTCCCCATCTCCATTTTTCTAAAATTTCTGTCATGATGCTTGTACTCCTCTTAAATCTTGATTTTGTAAAGCGGTTTCAAAAGCGCTTTTACTTCTTTCACTTGATAAAGCACTATTAAATTGTTTTATGAAAATATCTCTGTCATTATTTGGTCTTTTTATAACTTCAATTTGAGATGGTGTTTGGTTAAAAATATTTATATTTCCACCTCCGCTTGTTTCAACTCCAAGCTTTCCATTTTTAGTTCTTGTCAATGGTAAAATAGCTTCTGCCCCAGCCTCTCCCATTAAACCAATTCCTTTTTGCATTGGAAATAAAGTAGGAGAACTTACAACACCACCATTTGCGAAAGGCATTACTTTATTATCTTTAAATACATTTCCTTTTGCTGATGGCGTAGATGCTATTCCAGTTGCTCCACCTCCGAAAATATTAGCAATACTTCTTGCAATTCCAGTTGCAATAAGTTGCCTTGCGATTTCTTGTAAAATTCCTATTATCACTTTTTTAAATCTCTCTCCAGCTGTTTCACCTTGTTCAAAAGGTGTTGTCAAGGCATTTGCTAAATCATTTCCGATTATATTTGCTACATCGTCAATTGAAATTAAAGCCTCTTGAAATTTCGTCGCACTTTCAGCTAATTTTAATTGTTCTTCATTTGCTTTTAATTCTTTTCTTAAATTTTTAAAAGTTTCAGTTCCTTGCTGACCTGTAATAGCTAAATCTCTTAATTGTTCTTTGATTTTTTCTGTTTGTTCTTTTAATTTATCATAAGTTAAAATTGTTGATTCTTGAATTTCAATATTATCATTTGCATATTTTCCAGCGTCTCCAATATTTCTTAAATCATCTGCAGTTTTAACATCGCCAAATTCATCTAAAGCCTTTTTAAGATTTCCTATATCTTTAATTAAATAATTAAAATTAAAAGTTGTTGCTCTTTGTAAAACTTTAAGAGAAATTGTAAAAACTTTTATTGAATCTATTATTATTTTAAAAGTTTTGACTAAATCATCGCCTTCATTATCAACAAAATCTCTTATTGAGATTGCCATACTTTCCAATTCAGGAACTAATTGTTGACCTAAACTATCTTTCAATAAAAGAATTGAATTATTTAAACGATTAAAATTAGCTCTTGCTGATTGTGAAGCTTCTTCAACATTTATACCCAAACTCTTTCTTATTTCTTCCGCAAAAGTAGGTAAAAAATCTTTTGATACTATTTCTCCAGTTTTAATTAATTTAAAAAATTCTTCTCTACTTTTTCCTAAGGAATCTATAGCTAATTGTACAGCACCTGGTAAGGTATCACCAAGTTGACCACTTATTTCTTCTAAAGAAACTTTGCCTTTACCAGCAACTTGTTGTAATGCTCTAAATACAAAAGATGTTTCTGTGGCACTTAAATTTAATGAAACTAAAGCATCAGAAACATCAGAAAATATTTCCTTTGTTTCTTCAAAAGTTAAACCACTTCTTAATGCTGATGCGCTAAATCCTGCAAATCCATCAATAGCACTTCTTAAATCAATACCTAATCTTTGTGCCTCATCTGATATAAATTGATAAGATTGTCCAGCAAGTTCAGCACTTCCTGCAGAGGCTAAAAGTTTATTATCTAAAGCTTCTAATTCAAGAGAAGTATTTATGAGTTCTTTTCCAAAAGTAATAATTTGACGAACACCAAAAGCAATACCTAAAGTTTTTAATGAATTTTTTAAAATTTTAGCTGTAGAATTTAATTTTTTAGCACTTTTCCCAGTTTTATTTATAGAATCATCAAGCTTTCTAAATTGAGAAGCGACAGACTCCGCATTTGTTACAATTATAATTCTTACTTTTCCATCTGCCATTAAAAACCTCTAAAATTAGTCAACTCACATAAAGTTCTTATTCCTATTGCAATATTACAAGGTAAATCTTGTATATTTAATTTTAACATTCCTATTCTAAACCATCGCCAAATCTCGAAAACTTCATAAAATTCATTATCTAAATTTTTCCATAAATCTTTTTTCTTTCCGATTGCCACAGGATTTTTAACATCACCTAAAAAATACATTCTATTTTCTTCTCGCTTTTCAAGTTTAATTTTTCCTTTTTTAAGAATATGAAAAGCGATTATAACTTTTTTTCGGTTTTATTCGCCTCCTTAATCGCATCAGTTAAGGATTTAACAACTTCAAGAACAATTTTAAAAATATCTTTTCCGCCAAGTTTTAACATATCGGAAAAATTCTCATAATCAATTTCTTTACCATCTTCATTAATCAATTGTGGTTTATTTTCAAATCTTAAAAATAAATCACATGCAATTTTCAAAACACTTTCATGATGATTTTCAGAAGTTAATAACAATTTAGTTGAGTCAAATTGATTTGGATAACGAAAAATAATTTTAAATTTATCATTATCTTTACAAATAGACGGAATTATTGCGATTTCTTTAGTAAATACATTTATTTTCATTTTATACTACTGGTTGACTTAATTTAAAATAAGATGGTTTAACTTCATCATCTTCAACAATTCTAAAGTTTGAAGAAAATGTTTGCGCTTCCCCTTGAGAAATTCCCGCGCTAAATCCACCCAAAACAACCGGTAATAAATAGAATGATGTTGGTTCATCATTTATTGATTCTTTATTTACCTCTAATTGCAAATAAATTTTTGTATTATCTATTTTTGAAATAATTAAAGTTGATAAATCTGCTGATTGGCTTACTATATCTATAACTTTATTCATAAAGCTATTTGCTAAATCCGTCAATCCGACAGTCATTACACCTTCTATAGTTCCCGTGATATCTGAACGACCAAATTTATAAGTTTTAACTCTATCACAAATTGTTGTATCTTCAATTTCATCTTTTGCAAATTCGAGACTTGCATTTTGAACATCACATAAATTTGTAAATGTCATTGGTTTTACTTTATCGCCTGTTTCAGGTGTAATGCCTGTATCAGAGTAAAAAGGATATCCTGCCTCTGCATTTGTTGGTAAACCTGATGGACTTCCTACTGCAGTTATTACATAATAACCAGCGCTTAAAGGAGTCACACCATCACCTTCTATTTCAGCACCGAGCGACACACTCGCAAGGTTTCCGTCTAATTCATTCAATTTTTTTGTACTCATTATTGTACCTCATAAGTTAAAGTTTTTGATAAAATTTCACTATTTAATCCATTAGCCCAAACCCCAGCCGTAGAATTATCGTGAGTAGTTAAATAAACTATGTAATCTTTTCCATCAAAAGTCAATTTTTTTATAGCAGAAATAAATTTATCAAGCTGTCTTTTGATATAAAAAGCATTTGAAATATTTTTATGATAAATAGTCCATTGTAAAGAAGCAATACCACCTTTTGTAAATTGATTATCTGCGCAAACATCTGGACGACTTCCATCTGCATCTAAAGAATTTTGAATAATATAAGGATATTGATTATCTTCTCCAATATCTCCAAAACCAAATTTTAAAGTAAATCCTGATACTGTAAAATTATTTTTTATATAATCGTAAATTGCTTGTTCAAACATTTATTTCCTATTAATTATTTTTGCAACAATGCTATCAACTTCTTTTTGGACTTTTCTTGCAGAGTTTCGCATAACTGGATTAGGTCTCCGTCCTTTTTTATAAGTAAAAGTTTTAGTTTTATATCCAGCAGGGAAACCATATTCAACAGCTTTTGAATATTCTGCATTGGCAACAACTTCGCCATTTCCTGCTTTAATATTATTACGATAAAATCCTGTGTCAACTGGAGAATTTTTTTTTGCTTCCGCTTCTATTCTTGAAGTAATTTTGATAACAGCCTCTTTTATTCCATTTATTGTCAGATTTTCTAAATTGGGGACATTAACTTCTATTGGCATTTATATTTTTTTCTACATAATTAATTAAATTTTCACCTAAAATAAACATTTCTTTTTCTTTGTCATTAGGAAATTGATAATTATATTTTTTCTTATGATAATTTCTCATAATTTTTGATATTAAATTTAAAACATCATCAAAACAAACTTCTTTAAATAATTGCATATCTTTTTTACAAACTGGACATTGCATTGATTGTTTTTCTAAATCATATCTGTCTTTTGAATAAACAAGTAAAATTGCCTTTCCACAATTTATACAAAATAATTCTTTTTGACTTACTAATTTTTCATCATCAAGATTAATAATGTTATTATTCATCATTAATTTCTTCCATTGTTTCATTATGACTTTTTAATTTACTATTATCAAATTCTTTTTTAAAAGTATATCCGTATTTTCTTCATGTATTTTTTCATTTTGTCTTGCAAGAATATCAAAAACATCGTATAAACATAAATCCTCATATTTTCTTAATTTTTGCTTGCAAACTGGACATTCTTCATTTGAAGTATCTTCATAATCTTTGGATACCATTATAATACTTTTACAACAATTTATACAAAAAAGTTTTTCAACTTTATGCGGTGTATTTTTTTCTAAATTTATTATTTTATTTTTTGTCATAAACTTTAATTTTATCAATTAAATATTGTGGATTTTTAACACAAATTAAATCAACATGGTTTCCTATTCCCGATACTCTTATTGTCTCATAACCAAAAATAGAACTAAAAATAGTTTTTCTTCTTTCTATATTTTCAATATTATTTAAAAATAGTTTATCAACCAAAATATTATTTATTCCGAAAGTTGATTCTATAAAATCTTCATGCAAAAAAATCTTTGAACTTACTCTAATAGCGAAGTCGGTAGGATAATATTTTATTATATCAATAATTGGAATAATAACTAAACTAAATAAATATTCCGATGGAAATAAATCAAATATATTCTTTCCTAAAAAATTAAGTATATAAAAAACAATAAAAATTCCAAATATTCTTATTATATAGTCTATTGTCATATCTATACAACCAAGAATTTTACAAACTTTTATTTGTTCATTTTTTCTTTGCACTTTTTTTTCTTTTCTTTTTCTTTTCAATACTCCAAACTATTTTTGAACATCTTGTTTTGCTCATTCCACTATCTCTACAAGAAGAATAAGCTTTTTTTGAAGAAGACTTTTTTATTCCACGAGGTGCTAAATAATAACCTTTTTTTCCTTTAACAACATTACTTAAAGGAAAACCCAATTTTTTCGCTCTTGCTCGTGCTTTTGCTTTAGTTTCAGGCATAAAACCTCCAATTATTAAACATTTTTATTATAAAATTGTAATTTGAATTCACAATGTTGCCCCTCGTCAGGCTCAATCCCACTAACGCCTAAAGGCTGTGATTGTTTACCGCTAACAATATATTTTATTCCTTCATATTCAATCAAATCGTTTTCTTGAATAATAGAATTTAAAGAAATATCGCAAAATAAAATACCATCAACATTCATGGTATCTTTGGCATTTACAAAAGAATTCCTTGAAGATGGTGTTTGAACAAGACCTTTAAAGGTTTGAATTTTTGAATAATCATCAGGTGTTGAGAATTCACCCTCTGTATATCTATATAAATCTATATCCTGATAATAATCATCTATCATTGCACAATTCTAACTAATTTATAAGGTTTTAATTGATTTATTAAATATGATGGATATTCTAAACCACCAATTTTTAAAAAAGTATCATCTTTTTGATAAGAATAATTACCAATTCTTTCAGCTTTTTTATCTTTTATCTTTCTTTTGAAAGTATCAAAATAAAGCATTTGGCTTATAATTTCTTCAACTTGTTTAGGAATATTGCACAAAAACAAAATGGCGTATTCCGTAGTAGCTCTTAAATCTTTGTTTGTTATTTTCAAAGGTGATAAGCTTTCGATATAACCTACTATATCATTTCTCAAACTTCCTGCAATTCTTATTAAATCCCCTACTTCAAATATATCTTCTGATAAACTATCGATTTCTCCATCAACTTTAAACTCATATTGATTCATATCACTTAAATAATGAATATTATCATTAATTAAAGATTGTTTAATGTCCCATTCGCCATAATCAAAAGAAACATTAAAATCTTGTCTTATTTCATAAAAGAAATTGTTCAAATAATCTAAAACAAGCTTTAAAGTATGATGTAAATTTGCTTCTATTTTTGCGTCTTCAGATGTTTCTATTCTTACAGCAGTAAAGGGACTTACACTTGTTACATTATAAGATTCACCTTTTGTATAAGTTTCAACATCAAAAAAAGTTTCACTTACAAGCCAAGTTCCAGTTGAAGACGGTTTTGTATTTTGCACAAAATCATAAGAACTATATTTTTTAACACTATATAAATCTATCATGTTTATTTATTTTCGTTTTGTTTTTCAATTTCTTCTTTTTTTATCTTTTTTTTGTTTATTCTTTTTTTTGGATATTTCATTGCTATTTCAGGTCTTACATATCCTTCTCTTGCTTCTTCTATAACTTCTTCTTTTTTTTCTTTTTCTTTAATCTCTTTTATTTCTTTAATTAAAATTCCTTCATTCCAACAAACTTTACAATCAATAACTTTATAAAATTCTCTTGTATTTTCTTTATCTGGATAAAATATTTTTCCATCTTTTAACCAACCTTCTTTTTCATAAGAAGAAACTACAATTTTTTTACCATCAAGTTTTTTTAATTTTCCAATAATTTTAACTTTTTTCATATAAAGCCTTTTTTGTTGATATTAATAAAAGTCTAAAACTTAAGCTTATAAAGTCAAATTAAAAAGGTCTACTACCGACTAAAACAGTTCTATTTCCGCCTTTCAAATATCTTATTATTGAAGCCAAACTATCCGGAGCATCATCATTTTTGGATTTATCATTATAATTTTGACATTGGCTAATATAATTCGGGTCAGTTCCTTGCAAAAAATAAATATCTTTCCAAGCGGGGTATAAATGAGTCATTATTTTAAGATGTTTATTATCGTGTTCGTGATATGAAATAATATATTTACTCTTTTTTGCATTTTCACCTTTATCATCGTTTTTTTCAGTTCTTATTTGACCACATTTGTACTTTACACGGTATAACTCTATTTCAGTTAAACAATCATTAATATGTTTTTGCCATAATTTGCCAAATACATAAAGATTATTTCCTACTATTTTAATAATTGTAAATGCAGTCCCGTCTTTTCCACCGAAACCTTTATCAATATGTCCGAAACCATTTTCAATTAATTTCTCTTGTTCTTTTGTAGCAAATTTTAATCCTTTAAAGTTAGAATTTATTTTGCTATCAGGTTCTTGTTGATATTGGGAATTAAAAACCCAAGGCAATCTTTCTCTTAATTTCTTTAATTTTTTGGTTGATATTTTTTCTTCCCAAATAGATTTTTCATTTTGTAAGGCTTGTATTTTTATTAAATCCCAATCTTTTTTCCAATTATCTTTATCTTCTTCTTTTAAACCTTTATTATATTTACCTTCTTTCATAAGATAGCCTGCTAAATCTTCTTCTTTCAATCTTTGCATGATAATAATTATAGGAACATCATCTCTTCTTAATCTTGTTCCTAAAGCATTATCGAATTTATAAATACAATCTTCTCTTTTAGTTTCAAAAATAATATCAGTTGCTTTAATCGGGTCATCAATTATCATTGCGCCACAAAATTTCTTAACTGCAGGATTACCAGCGTCAAGACCTGTAATTGTACCACCCATTGAACCAGCAGTCAAACCACTTCTTCCAATACTTCCAATTATAGACCAATTTGTTTTTGAATCTTTATCTTTTTGAAATTTATATGACCATAATTTACTACAGACTTCTCCTGATAATATTTCTTTTATTTCTCCAGAATGTTTTTTAATTAAAGTATCGGAATAAGAAGTATATAAGAAACAATTATTTTTATTTCTTATAAAGCACCATGCGATAAAATATTCAACAATAATTGATTTACCAAAACCAACAGGAATATTAATTATTAAATTTTTTATAGTTTTATAATTAGCTCTATCTTCTAAAGCTTTTATTATTTCATTATGGAAATCTTTAAAAGTAAATTTTGCACCAGTTCTAAATCTATGAACAATCTTAATAAATCCTTTCAATGATTTTTCACAAACTAATTTAACAACAGCTTTTTCTTCATCGGTCGGAAAATATTCATCAAAACTTTTCATATTTCTTTTATTTTAGACATAACATTATCTATAATCTTTTCATCTTTTATTTCAAGATTAGCGTTTATTTGCTCGATTTTTTCAGTTGGTTTTTCGCCTTTAGTATCACGAATAAAAGTAGCATTTTTAGAATTTCCAGAAATTGCTTTAGCATATTGACCTAAAATTAAAGCTGTATCCATACTTATTTCTTCTGGAATGTCACCAACTTCATTTTTTAGATTTTCTTTAATTTCTTTATTTTTAAATTCTAATTGCCCAATTATTTCAATAATTTTTCTAAATCTTTTGTTTTCTTTTTGAACTTTATGAGAAGCTTTCGCTCCCATTGAAGTTATCCTCTGTATTTCCTCTGCAGTTCTTTTATTAAACGGCTTTAAATTTTCAATATGTAATTCAGGATTTGAATTTGCCATTAGAGTTAGGATTATTTTATAATTTTATAAAAAAATAAATAAATAAGTTTTAAAAATCAATTATAATTTTAATGTTGGATTTTTAGAATTTTTAAAATCTCTTAAAGAAATTAATTCATTTTCTTTAAAAGTTATCAATTTATTAATAAAACCTCTTTTGCATCTTTTTATAAAAGTAGATAAATTTTCTTTTCCATTTAATATAAAATTGTATTCATTATTACATAAAATATTTTTATGATTAGATATTCTAACAGCAAAAAAGATTTTTCCTGAATTATAATATTCAAAGTATTTGCTAAATTTCTTTGATAATTTCATAGTCTGTTCTATTTCTATTCCTTTTATGCTTTTTAATTCATTTATCAAAGCAGTCATTTTATTTTCAAATCTCTTATGTAAACAATAAATAATACTTAATTGCTTTTCTATAGAAATAAGAGAATATTCGTTCTTCTTTTCATTTTCTTTTTTTATAAATTTTTCTTCTTCGCCAAACTTCTGTATTATCTTATTAGCAAATTTATCAGAGAATACATATCCAACATTATTATTTGAATATAAAGCATATCTATTAAAACTATCTTCTATTTCTTTGACAAATTCTTCATCTCTTAATATAAACATTTTTATTTTTTCTTTCTCCCTCTTTTACTTACAGACTCAAGAGCGCGACAAGAATTGCATTTACCATCTTTTACATCTGTAACTTCTCCACATTTTGGACATTTTGGTTTTCTATCATATCTATAACATAACCAAGTAGCAAATAAAAAACCTGCTATAAATGAAACAATACAAATAATCATTTTATTAATTCTCCTATTTTTATAATTCCCCATATTTCTTTTAACCTATCCTCTCCATATTTCTCTAACAAACAATCAAGACATTTTTGAGCGTCTTGTTCTGTGTTGAAATAAGCTTTGTTAAATCCAATATGTGTATAATCTTTTGTGTTTTCTTGAACAATAAAGCCACACTTATTTAAAGTTGAATTTGAAACATCAAATTGTTCAGTTTTTAGTATTCGTTTCCAAGAGTTATCTTTTCTTGATAAACAAGCCATTTTCTTCATTATGTAATCAACTTCTCGCCTATCTCTTTCAAGCTCTGCTCTTTCTTTGGTTTTGAACATATTAAAAGGCAAACCTACTATCTCTTTTTTTGTTTTATAACCTTCGTTATGAACATCTTTTATATCAAAAATATAACAATTTTCTTGTAATAAATCATCAAATAAAGCAATATCATCAGCCGACCAAATTGGTTTTTCTTCCTCCTTCCCAAACAACTTTTCCCCGCAACAATGGCAATATTCAGCCCCCTTAAATACTTTAACCTCAGTATCGCAACTTTCACATAAAGCGATTGTGTAATCTTCTTCATTAGGAAAATAAATATTACCTTTACCTAATCTAAATTCCTCTTCTTCCTCTCTTAAAAAATCTTCAACTGATATTTCTTCTAAATTCCATAATTCAGGTTGAACTATATTTGAATTTACTATTTTTTCTTCTTTTTCTACCCAAATATAAGGACATTCAATTATAGTTTTATAAGAAAAACCTTTATCATTTCTATAAAATGAAAAGCCAATCCTATTAAATTTCTTTTTTATTTTATCAAAAATCTCTTCATCAATATCTTTTGGTACTTCTATATACTTATCCTTAAAATCTTCTTTGGTTTTGATTATTATAGGTTCTTCATAGACTTTTATGTTTTGCCAGTTTTTAAATTCTGTGACAATTAAATCAGCTTGACTCCAATGGCAATCATCATTGATTTCTAATATTTTTTCCTTATTTATTCTTAATCTTCTTTTAACTTTATTACTTTCTTTAAAATATCTATCATATTCAATCTCCTTCATCGGATTTTCATAGCACCAACTAAGTGCCTTAAAAGCGTTTTTAAATGTCTTGTTATTTATTTTATCTGTCATCTCTTTGTAATTCCTTTAAAATATTCTCTAATAATGGTCTTATATCGTAATATACGCAAAAGAATATTGCGATTAAACATAATAATTGTGCTACTGCTATATAAATCATAATTTCCTTTATTTGTTAATGTTAAGAGATTACTTCCATTTTCTCTTAACAATCCAACTTAACTCCTTATGGATAAGTGATTATATAGGAGTCCATATGGAAAATCTTTTTTTTTAGATTTTTTTTAATAAGGGATATAATCACTTATCCACTAACAATATTATCTAATTTTGTTATTTTGTCAAATCTCTTTGTTTAAAGCATTCTATATCTTCTATTGTATTATTTTGATACGCTAAATCTCTATTTTCTAAAAGCTTTGTTTGTTTAATTGCCTCTTTGATTGTATCACTCCAACTTAAATCTATAACATAGCAATAATTATCGCCTATTTCTGTGACTCTAACAAATCCGTTTTTTGCTAAAAGTATAATACTTGGAATATTGTCTTTTTTAACGCAAGCAATTAATCTATTGTGTTTATATTTCTTGCAAAGTTTGAGATATTTTGCAAGTTCTTTTGCTTCTTTTATAATAAAATTAGCTCCATTTCCATCTTTATAAAAGCTTATAAAATAAAGTATTTTAAACTTTTTCTCTATATAACCCTTACTAAAATTAACTATCTCATCAATATTTTTTACTATTTTTTCCATTTTTTCAAATTCTCTTAAAACTACCCAATTTTTAACAAGTTTGTTCCAGATGATAAATGTATTGTTTTTTTCCCAAATCTAAAAATCTGATACCTCTCTGGCTCATTAAACGATATTTTTTATTAACATAAAACATATAATTATAAAAATCCAATAAAGTAACTATTCAAATTTATCTTTCATTTACTCTCCAAGTTTTTATCAAATTTTGCTTTTTCACAGCTTCAAAAATGTAAGCTGGAAAACCGCAGTTGCTAAAACAAGCGTCGTGAAAATACTGACTGCGTAAGTAATCAAGCATATACACCTTTTTTATACCTTTTTTACCAATTTGAATGTATGAAACATCTCTTTTAACACCCAAACATTTCGGCATAACATCGTTATAATGACTTTTAAGTTTAAAAAGACATTTATGTTTAAAGATTGTTTGCATAACTTCTTTTAATCCGGCATAATATCCGGTTGTTTCCCACCAGCCCTCTTTTTTTGCTTTTTTAGCAATGTAATCATCTTCAAATTTTCTCATTTCCTCTTCTTGAGCAAAAGCAAAATTCTTCTCAAATTCTTTCTTTTGTTGCTCTCTTTGGGACATTCTCTCTCGCATTTCTTTTATTTGTTCAATCATAGTTTCCCTCGTAAATTTTGTTAATATTTTTTAAACACCAATCAATATTGGCTTTCCAATTTCTTGGATTATCTCCATTAAGAAACGAGGATTTATTGACTATTTGGCAAAAAGCTTTCCAATCTTCTATTGACTCAAATAGCGGATTTCCTTTTTTGTCTTTCAATGTTTTATTTCCTATTAAATTTTTCAAAATTTCATTGCGGGGGGGAGAATTTATTGTAGCTTTCGGAAGAGTTTTGCAAATTTCATTCCAAATCGACATTAACTCTAAGATTATATCCCCCCCCTCTTT
>MUGC01000051.1 GCA_002900535.1 Thermoplasmata archaeon M9B1D
GGGAACACCAAGTATTGCACGTGTTTTTTTAGGACTATAACCTGCTATTGGATGAGCAACAAATCCAAGTTCAGTTGCACGAAGTATCATTGCCTCAGTTGCCATTCCTATATCAAAACGATAGTAGATTCTATCGTAAATTACACAGTCATCTTCTTTTTTGCCAAGAACAACAATTATCAATGATGCTTTATGAACCCATTCATTACCAGATGACAATGTCTCATGCATTTTCTTAAGCATTTCTGATTCATAAACAAAAACATACTGCCAAGGTTGATTATTAGAGCATGAAGCAGTAATCTGTGCACACTCTGCTAAATCCTCAATAAACTCTTTTTTTATTTTAAGAGGTGCAAGTGAACGATATGCCCTTCGTTTTTGAATCGCCTCTTTTACATCCATTATTTAACCGTAACCTGTAATCTCAGGTGCATGCCAAGTTGTATTTTTAACACATCTCTCACCATATTCAAGGTTCTCCTCAACTGCTTTTTTAATCAAACTCGGGTAAATTGCACCTGTTAGCTCATATATAGGTTTTCCTTTGCAGAAAAACTTGAAAGTCGGTGTACCCATTACACCATATCTATGAGGAATTGTAGGACTTTTTACCACATTAACACGAGCAAAAATAACTTTTTCTTTGAATTCTTCTGCATATTCAAAAAAAGATGGCTCCATCTGTTTACAATACGGACACATATCTGAATAAAACATCACAACAACTGGTTTTTCTCCTTTTTCAACAATTGCCTCCCAAGAGGAGTCATCTAAATCCATTACGTTTCCTCGACTCATAAAAAAACCTCATTATAACTCATGGCTCTACAATATCTTTTTCATTCAAATTTCTTAAAAAAGTCAAAATTTCATTAATATCCGGGAGTTCACCTATTTCATAAACTCGAACGAACTCAATCTTTCCTTCTTCATTTATAATTATGTTTGCTCTTTCTGAAAAACCTTCTTCTCCACGGAAAATACCATACATTTTTGCAATATCTCCATGTGGCCAGAAATCAGATAGCAACCTAGTACTTTGCACTCCAATAAAATCAGCCCATGCCTTTTTAGATGGAACAGGGTCAACATTAACACCAACTGCAATAGTATTTAATTTTCTGAAGTCCTCCCAATGTCTATCTAAAGACTGCATTTGTTGCGCACAAACAGAAGTCCAAGCAAGTGGATGAAAAGAAAGTAACACTCTTCTTTTTCCTTTGAAATCAGAAAGCCTGAATTCTTTGTTTTTATGATCCATTAAAACAAAATCAGGTGCAAGATCACCTGCTTGAATACATATATTTTCCATATTTTCCCTCCTAAATCCATTCTTCTTTTAAAATTTCTCCCTTTACACTTACTACAATTGATTTAATCGGAATCTTTCTTTTAGCATTTTCTGTTGCTTTTTTTGCAAGACTCAAAAGACCCGAGCAACACGGAACCTCCATTGTCATAACAGTAAGCGTGTTTATCTTTGCATTGTCTATCATGCTGACAAGTTTATCTAAGTACACATCTGTGTTTGAGTCAAGCTTTGGACATGCAATAGAGAGGCTTCTGCCTTTAAGATAATCATTATGAAAATCGCCAAGAGAGTATCCTACACAATCAGCAGAAAGCACCACATCTTTTCCCTGAAAATAAGTCGCATTAGGTGGAACCAGATGTAATTGTACAGGCCACTGTCTAAGCCGAGATGCACGGGTTCCAGATTCATCAGTTCCGGAGTCGTGTTCTCTTGAAAAATCCATAACTTTTGAACCAAGGCAACCACAAGGTAACTTATCCTTTTTCTTATCACAGATTTCCTTGTTAAGATCGATTTCAATTCTTTCTTCTTTTAAAACTTCTACAGCTTGCTTAAAATACTTCGTTTCACCATGATCGTTCAAATGTTTAAGATGCGCAATAATTGTTTTTTCACCAGCTTTTATAATATTTTCTCTCATCGTTTTTTTCTCATCATACTGTTCTGCTTCACGCTCGATTATTTCAATTGCATCTTGCGGACAATTACCAATACAGGCACCAAGACCATCGCAGAAAATATCACTGATAAGACGTGCTTTACCATCGATTATCTGAATTGCACCCTCAGGACAATTTGGAACACATGCTCCACAGCCATTGCATTTTTTTTCAACAATTTTAATAATTTTTCTTTTTGCCATATATCCAACTTATTAATTCTAAGACAAAAACTCATCAAGAGCTTTTTTTACTTCAACAATATACGTCATAGCAGGTCCACCACCCATTAGAATTGCAACAGCCGCAGTCTCCAAAATTTCTTGCTTGGTAGCACCTGCTTTAAGAGCTTTTTCTACATGAATAGCAATACAATACTTACAACGAGCAGTAATTGCTGTACCAACCGCAACAAGTTCCTTTGTTTTTGTATCAAGCACTCCTTCCTTTAAAACTTCCCCCATAAATGCTTTAAAATATCTCATCGTCTGGGGCTGCTGTTTTGATAGCTCACCCATCATCTGCATTACACTATCTACAGAATCTTGCATTTCCCCCATATTTATTCACCCTTAAGATTTCCACAAGCCATGAATATTACAGTATTCACGTGCTTGTATTTCTTTTGCTTTAATTTCAAATATTGCCTTAGGTCTATCACCAGGTTTTAAAAACTGTCTATAAGATTTTCCATCTGCAAGAATTTGTATCCATTCGATGTAATGTTTTTCTTCCATTGGATGATCTTGATTTTGACCAACTTTTACAAGTATTTTATCACCTGTTTTTTCAATATATGGAACATGTTTTTCAACACTTGAATCTTGTGTTTTTTCATCCATAAGTTTCATTTCTTCTCCACAGCAAACCAAAGCACCTATTCCTTCGTGTAAAACTTCAACTATATTTCCACATATTTCACATTTATAAATTCCTCTCAATTTTGCCATTTTTTGTACCTCCAAATTATTTTTTCTTTTTATTTTTATAATCCTTAATTGCAGCATGTAAAGCGTCTGCTGCAAGATTAGAACAATGCATTTTTTGTGGTGGAAGACCCTCAAGTTCATCTGCTACATCCCCTCGCGTGATTTCGAGTGCTTCATCAACATGTTTACCCTTGGCAAGTTCTGTAACCATACTACTTGTTGCAATTGCAGAACCACAACCAAAAGTTTTGAATTTTATATCTGTGATGATGTCGTTTTCAACCTTGATGTACATCTCCATGAGATCACCACAAACTGGGTTTCCAACTTTTCCATAACCATCTGGATTTTCAATAACCCCAACATTTCTTGGGTTCATGAAATGATCCATAACTTTTTTACTATATCCTGCTTGTACGATTTTTATCACCTCTTATTTTGTTAATGGTGAAAGCTTGCGCAGTCTTTCGACTGTTTCTTTCGCCAACTTTACAATTTTTGGAACCTGATCAATATTATTTGATTGCCCTAATGTCATAACCATCGAACCATGAGCTTCCTCATGTTTTAAACCAATTGCAATAAGAACATGCGAGGGTTCAAGTGTTTTTGAGGAACACGCTGAGCCAGTTGCAACCTGGATTCCATGTATGTCCATATTAAGAAGAATGCTTTCTCCTTCAATATAGCTGAATCTAAAACTTGCATGATTAGGAAGACGATTTTTTGGATGACCTGTAAGATAAGAATCATCAATTTTTGTAATTTCTTGAATTAATTTATCTCTAATTTTAATAAGACGATTACTTTCGTCTTTCATTTCTTTTTTAGCAATGCGAGCAGCTTCGCCCATACCTGCTATTGCAAAAACGTTCTCTGTTCCAGAGCGCAGGCCACGCTCTTGACCACCACCTGGCATTACAGATTGGATTTTTACACCAGGTTTTACATAAAGTGCTCCAGCACCACGTGGACCGTATAAATCATTAGAAGAAAGTGTCAATAAATCGATTCCATCTTTTTGCACATCAATTGGAATTCTACCTGCTGCAGCTGTTGCATCAACATGCAAAAAGTGTCCTTTTTCATGAACAATTTTTGCAATTTCAGATATTGGCTGTATTGTTCCAATTTCATTATTTGCATACATAATCGATGTCACAATTGTGTTTTTATTAATCATTTTTTTAAGTTGCTCTAAATCAACAACACCGTATTTATCTACAAGAACTGTGTTAAATATCCAACCGTTTTTTTGAAGATCTTTCATAGGATTTATAACTGAGATATGCTCTATTGCACTTGCAAGAACTTCTTTTCCATCTTTTATATTTCTATATGCAGTACCTCTAATCGCTAGATTATTTGATTCTGTTGCACTAGCTGTAAAAATAATTGTTTTATCTGTTTCAGCATTAATAAGTTCTGCAATTTTTTTACGAGACTCATCAACTGCTTCTTTTGCATCCTGACCAATATTGTATAAAGATGAAGGATTTCCAAAATAATCTGTAAGATATTTTTTTGCAAAATCAAAAACCCGTGAATCTATAGGCATTGCTGATGCATGGTCAAGATAGATAGTATCCATTAAAACCACATTGTTGCTCCTGCATCAAGTGCCAAATCATTCAAAGTCCCCGCTCCAACGATTTTTACACCAGGAATAAGCTCTACTTTTTCCCAACCAAGCATCTGTTTTGATGCCTCACAAACATAGATGGGGATCTCCATGTCTATTGTTTTCTGAAGCATCTCTCCAACACTTGGAAAACTTCCAAGTTTTATTTTTTCAGCTTCACCTGGTTTTAAAATCTTAAGTGATGTACCAAGATAGTATACTATAGGTTTGAGATCCATCATTTTTGCGGTTTGAGCCAGAACCAATGGAGAATATTGTTTTGTTGATTCATCTGTTGTTACAACATATAAAATGCTATTTTCATCTTTCATAATTTACTTCCTTCTTATTTTTTCCTTTTTATATAGAAAGTTAGGATTGCACCTTCTTTTTCAAACTTAAGTATTTCATGTCCGGTTCTTTTCGCCCAACGCTTAATATCTTCCTCTGCAGCTGGATCATCAGCTTCAACTTTCAGTACTTGACCGATTTCAATCTTATCTATTTCTTCTTTAGTCATCGCAATAGGCATAGGGCAGTAATAGCCCACACAGTCAAGTTCTGCATCAGGTTCTATTTTTCTGCTCAGAAATTCTGTCCCCCAAGATAATCAAACTCAAACCAATACCCAGTTGTGTTTATATGGTTGAACTCTTTTTCAAGAAGCGAATAATGATTTTTCTCCTGTCCAATTATTTCATCAATTACTTTTTTTACATCTTGATCTCCAAGGTTTTCCCTGATTTTTTCATAATATTCAATTGCTTCTTTTTCAGCATCCATTGCCATTCTAAGCGCATCAAGCTCTGTACTTTCTGCATCCATCCCAGGCGCATCATTTAAATCAGTTGGAAAGATAGGAATTTTTGCATATTTCTTGCTCGAGTCAACTAATTCATTCCACTCGGACTCGCTTACTTTGTCTTCAAATATTTTCTGGAAGACATCAAGATGTCTTTGCTCATCAGATGCTAGACTTTCAAATATTGTTTTTCCCATATCACTTTCAGTTTGTGCAGCAGCCTTCATATAAAATGAATAGCCATCTTTTTCCATCTGAATAGCAGTTAGTATTGCATCTTTTACATTTTCAATTTCAGCCATTATTCACACCTTTTTTAATAAGGCTCAGTCCAAACTTCATAATAGCTTTGTGGGTGCTGACAAGCAGGGCAAACATCTGGCGCCTCTGGTCCTTCATGAACATATCCGCAGTTTCGACATTTCCATTTCATTGACTTGTCTTTTTTGAAAACTTTATCAGTTTTTACATTTTCAAGAAGTTTTCTATAGCGTGTTTCATGATATGCTTCTACTTCTGCAATTTTTTTGAAGCTATGTGCAACCATTGGAAAGCCTTCTTTTTGAGCAGTTTCTGCAAAATCAGGATAAAGTGTTCCCCATTCCATTTTTTCTCCTTCTGCAGCAGCAAGTAAGTTTTCTGCGGTTGTGCCAATAACACCAGAAGGATATGCTGCTGTTATCTCAACGTCACCGCCTTGAAGATGTTTAAAAAACACTTCGGCATGTTCTTTTTCATTGTCTGCTGTTTCTTGGAATATTGCAGCGATTTGTTCATATCCTTCTTTTTTTGCTTTGCTTGCAAAAAAAGTGTATCTGTTTCTTGCTTGTGACTCGCCTGCAAAAGCTGCAAGAAGATTTTTTTCGGTTTGTGTTCCTTTTATGATTTTCATATTTTTCACTTCCATTTGAGTTTCCATTTTATTTATCCTCTCCTTTATGGCCCTGCATGTACCATAGGCCAGTAAACATCATCTTCTTCATATCTTTCCATACTATTTTTTTCCATTTCTAAAATTTTATAATGCCCAATTTCCATATCTGAAAAATACAACAATGTGTTGTTTATTTTGCTCCCTTGTTCGAATCGCTCTGCAAGGTTTTTGTAAAAATCACTTGCATTTTGCTCTGCATTCATTGCCTCTTTTAAAAGAACGCTGAGTGGAGTATCATCTGTCATTTGAATTTCTGGAAGTGGAACTGGTGTCTTATCTGGAATCTTAAGTTCTTCTTCTGGAAAATGATTCTTGTAGATTTCTTCTATAAACTCTCTGTGTTTCTCTTCCTCCTTTGCTAAAAATTCAAGTTTATCCTGCAACAGTCCATTTTTCGTTTTCTTTACCATTTTAGAATATAATTTATTGCTTTCCTGCTCGCTTTTAATTGCAGCAAGAAGTAAATCCTCAAGTTCAAAATTATTCAAATCCATTTTTTCACCTTTTTAATCCAATAATCTTTTTTCTCCCTTTATCTTCTGAATATCTGTAATATCCATAGATGCCTCCAAACATCCTAGATATTTATCATCTTTATTTCTTAGAGCAAAATATCTGATTAATATTTTTCTTTTATTCCCAGCTTCACCGATGGGAAGATCAATCCAGAACTCTGCGACATCTCTTTTTCCTTTTTTCATTTCTGAGATTATTTTTTCAACTTTATCGACACTTTTTGGTGGATGACATTGTCTTACATTTCGACCTATCGCTGCTTCTGGTCTTTTGAATATTCGAGTTTCGTGTTTATTCCATGCAAGTACTTCGTCATCTTCATTTAGAACTGAAAACTCTAGTGGTAAAGTCTCAAGAATTGCTTCTAATTCTTCATTGTTTGGTTTTCCTATCATCTTAATCTTTCCTTTTTATTTTGTATCTTCAGCATGCAAGTCTAGATGATCTGTTTCAATTTCTACAAGCGCACCAAAAAACTCTTTGATTCTTGGTTCTACTGCTTCATCTCTGAATTTTGAATATGCTTTTATAGCTCGATCTTCTCTTTGATATCCTTCTTTGCTGTTTGCTTTGAAATCTGTATTACATGCTTGTTTTTCTAATTCAGGTCTGGATATTTTTAAAAACTTTGAAATCGCAGAGGCATGTTCACGTTCGACTTTCATAAGTGCCTTAAATTTAGCCAGACCATAATGATCACCTGCTTTTTCGGCAACACCTGTTGCACAGTCATAAAACGATGCGTTGTCCAGCTCGAGTTTTAATGCTTCTTCAAGGTTTTTCTTTGATATTACACCTAAATCAACATTAAATTCATTGGGGTTCCAGTC
>MUGC01000052.1 GCA_002900535.1 Thermoplasmata archaeon M9B1D
TTCCACTTGAGGTTTTTATTCTGAGTCCATACATATTTTTTGTATTTGTAATTATGTTGTTTGAAATAATGTTATTATCTGATCGGCTGCTTAGATATATTCCATAATCAGTGTTATGTGTAAAGGTATTTGAAGAAATATTGCCAGATTTCGCATATGATGTATAAATACCATATTTGTTGTAGGAAAATATATTATTTTTTATTAAGTTAT
This sequence comes from Thermoplasmata archaeon M9B1D, assembly GCA_002900535.1. GTDB lineage: Archaea > Thermoplasmatota > E2 > DHVEG-1 > DHVEG-1 > M9B1D. The sequence goes on from MUGC01000052.1 coordinate 214, forward strand.
TTGTAGTTTCAGGGCTTGAATATATGTATAACCCATAGTTTTGATTTGATGAAATGTTGCAATCTGAAATTGTGTTATTATTTGATCTTATAACTATACCTGCATTTGATGAATCTGAAGAGGAGGGGCCACCGTTTTTTATTGTAAAGCCACTTATTTTTACATTATCTGCTAAAATATTTATAACGATTCCAGAGCCGTTACCTTCTATTATCGTTGTATTCTTATCTTTTCCAATTAATGATATAGATTCATTAATTTCAATATTTTCAAAATATGTGCCATTGTTAACATAAATTATATCATTTTCAGAGGCTGAATCAACTGCTTTCTGGATTGATGAATAATCGCCTTTACCATTAATTGAAACATAATAATTTGTTTTGTGATTATTTTGGCCATTAGAATTATTGTTATTGTTATTGTTTGTAAAATATAGTGTTATAGTAAAAGCCGATATAACAACTATTATAATTATTAAACTGATGATCGCCTTGGAGATGGATCTTTTATTTTTTTCTTTATATATTTTTTTATTTGAAGGTTCAGATGGTTCTATTTTTTTATCCTCGATATTTTTATTGTGAACACGTCTCATATGATCTGATAAATGGTCTTCTTTGAGTCGAATATTACATTCAGGGCAATTCATCCATGTCTCTACTTCTTTCTTCTTAAACAATTATAGTCACCTTATATGAGCCTATTTAATTCTCAACCATAGTAACCACATGGTTATTAAATGTTTTCCATGGCTGAATAGGTAAATATATAAAAATACTTGAACCTAAAAGTGCTGTTATTTTCCGTTCTTCAATTGCTAACAAATATACATCACATATGCCCAAATGGAAAAAAAGTTTTGAACGAATTTAGATAGAAAAACCTGCTAGATATAATTTCTATAATCATTGAAAAATAAGTAAAACGCTCAAATCCTTTTTTACCAATTGCTTCTTACATCGTTAGATAAATCTTCTTCAGAATGACTTTCCACATTGGAGTGTAACAAAAGAACCCAACAGCGTTTCAGAAAAAGTAATTGTATATTTAACATTGTTAAAAAGACGGATTAACTTTGTATATACGATATGTTTATTTTTAAACCTAGTAGCATTATTTTCATCTTTTTCATATAGTTTCATTGTTTTCATGAGGTATTTTGAATCTGATTGTTTGGTTTTTTATCGTTTTTTTGTATGTTTTATGATCATTTTTTAAGCTCTTTAGGCGGGGGGGTTCGAACCCTTTCGAACCCTATGTTCGATTTATATGTAAAAAGAGGGGGTTCGAACAGCAAAATCTTTAAATAGTATAAAATGGAAAATACGGGGGGTTCGAACCGTGGATTCAAAGTACATGTAAAAGAGTCGTTCGAACCATTAAGTTAGAGGATAGAATAGCAGGAGAAAATACTATATCATCGAACAAATGTGTCGTTTCATCTCTGATTTCTCTTGTTATAGTGGGAAAAATATACTATAAAAATTAGTGCAGGGGGAGGGATTTGAACCCGCGAACCTCTTCAGGAATAGATCTTGAGTCTATCGCCGTAGGCCAGGCTTGGCTACCCCTGCAAAACGAAAATCAAAAACAAGAACTGTGATAAAAAGGTTTACGTAAAATAAATTATTTTTCTAAAATGTATTTATACAAGAACTTAATTCACCCCTCTGGTGAAATTATGAAATACGTTATTGTTTATTGGTCAAGATACGGACATGGAAAAAAACTTGTAACATATCTTGCAGAAAAACTTAATGATAGAAAAATAGAAACTCAAATCTTAAGAACTGATGAGGCAAATCCAAATTCTATGCCTGATGCAGATTTATATGTATTTTCTGCTCCTGCAGAAGCCTTTAGCCTGCAGAGAACATTTAAGGGTTTTTTGAAACGAATTGAGGGCTTGGATAATAAAAAATATGGTATTATCAACACGCATGGAATGGATAAAAACAGACTTGGTCAAATGGAAAATATACTTTCTAAGAAAAATATGGTAAAGGTTGCAGAGGTTGACTTTAAAATTGGTAAAGATATCAAAAGTGGTAATGCGTTTTTAGAAGATTATAAGCCCAAAATTGAAGAGTTTGCTGGAAAATTATAATCATTTTGCAATCATAGCACGAAGCCAATCTGCAACGTTTTCAGCATGATCTGCGATGTCGTCAACCCAATCAGCAATCTTTAACAAATGATAAACATCCATTGGATCTAGTTTCTTTTCAAGTTTATAAATTCCTTTATTCATTTCATACTTTTTCTTATCTGCTTGGTATTCAAACTCATGAACTTTATAGATGAATTCTTTTGTTTGCTCACGTTCACGCTTTACGAAACTTGTTTCAACTAAATCTCGGATATTGTAAACTGCATCTTCCATTGCACCAACGGTTTTCATTACGATTTCTGCATGTTCAATAAAAATTTTCTGTAATTGTTTTGGAATTTTGGTATGACGCATATCAAGCATCACTGCTAAATTTTCAGCATGATCAAGTATTGCATCTTGCTCTCTCAAAGCCCACATAAATTTACCTTTATCAACAGGCATAAAAAGTGTTGAAGGTAGATGGTTCCGAAGATTTCCTTTTATTAAATCTGCTTCGTGTTCAATGCTTGATACTTTTTTTGCAATATCTGAAAATTCTTTATAATTGCCATTGTAATATCCAATTAAACCTTTTCCAAGAAGATCGATGCACTCTTTTACTTTACACATATGTTCAAGTAATTGATCAAATGGCGATTTTCTTCTAAACGTATCTTGTACTGGTGCTCTGAAATGTTCCTTTTTTTCAACCATTTTATCTCACCTTTACATTTTATCCCACTATTGTTCTTAATATTAAAAATATTGCTATTGATGTACCTGCGGCTATTGGCAACGTCAATAACCACGATGCAACTATTTTTTTAATTACACTTAAATCAATTGCTTCTAGTCCTCGGGCAAGTCCAACTCCTATTACTGCACCTACAACTGTGTGTGATGTTGAAATTGGTAGTCCTAAATTTGATGCAATTAAAACAGTTGTTGCGGCTCCAAAATCCACAGAAAAACCACGAGTGTTAGTGAGACTTGTAATTCTGTTTCCAACTGTTTGCATTACTCGTCGACCCCATGTAACACATCCAACACCTATTCCGATTCCACCTAATGCTAAAAGCCAAAATGGAATTTCAACCTCTGGATTCATTTGGCCTGCTTGAGCTAGTGGAATAATTGCACTAACTGGTCCTATTGCATTTGCTACATCATTTGCTCCATGAGAAAATGCAACATAACAAGAGGTAATAACTTGCAATTTTCTAAAGATGCCTTCAACTGTAAAATAATCTTCTGCTACAGTATCATCAATTTTTCTTAGTAAAAAGATACCAATAATTCCAATAATTATTGCAATAACGCTTGATGCCAGTAATGCTTCATAGACACTACTAATATTAACTATATCTTTTAACGAAGTTTTTAAAAACAAAGATGCGCTAATTATAAATGCAGTTGCACCAATTATTGCAGGTCCGACAACTTTTGCAGATTTAACCGGTTTTTCTTTAGAAAAAATTGTTTTTACAATTATTTTAAAAACAATAAATGCTAAAATACATCCAAAAATGGGAGATAAAATCCAACTTGCTACAACTTGACCAACCTTTGGCCAATTAACTGCAGCAATTCCACCAGCAATTATTCCAAAACCCATAAGCGCTCCAACAATTGAGTGAGTTGTTGAAATGGGCATCGATTTCCAAGTCGAAAGCGTAACCCATATCGCTGCTGCTAGAAGACTTGCGATGAATCCTAAAAGTAAAATATTTGATGGAATTCCTCCGACATCAACTATCCCCTTTCTAACTGTTTCTGCTACTTGAGGACCAACTGTAACAGCTCCTAAAAAATTTAAGACAGCCGCAATAATTACTGCTTGTCTGAATGTTATTGCTTTTGCGCCAACTGCTGTAGCCATGGAGTTTGCTACATCGTTTGAGCCAATGCTCCAAGCCATATAGAAACCAATAGCGCTTGCACCTCCAACAATCAGCAACAATGTTGGATCCAACTATAGATTCCTCCTTTCTATCTCTTTGAAATTTTTGGGTTTTTGTAAAACATCAGCCATTAAAACTAGAATTTTGGATATAGATATATATTTTTACTACATAGTATATAGATAACTATATATTATATATATTAATACGTATTAGGCTGAAAAAGGAGTTTTATTATGGAAATCAGAAGAGTTCAAATAACAGGTGGAGCATCCTATGCAATAACTCTACCTAAAGATTGGATAAAGCTGAATAAAATCAATAAAAATGACCAGTTAGGACTTTTTAGCAAACCAGATGGAACATTGTTAATAACTCCAAAAATGATTAGCAAAAAACCCTCAAAAACCAAAGAATTCACTATCGATAAAGATATTAATCAAAAATATCTCCTAAGACAGCTCCTAGGTGCATATATAACAGGATATAACTCTATTAAAATTAACTCTAAAAAAAGAATGCCTTCAGAAGTTGGTTCAACTGTTAGAAATTTTACTCAAATCACGATAGGTCAAGAAGTAGTTGAAGAAACTGATGAAACAATAACGATAAAAGATTTACTTAGACCTGCAGAAATGCCTTTTAATAGTACTATAAAACGGATGCATCTAATTGTTAAAAGCATGCATGAAGACGCAATGAAAGCTCTTGAGACAGGAAATAAAAAAATAGTAGAAGAAATTTTATTAAGAGATAGTGATATCGACAGACTTCACTGGCTTGTAGCACGTCAATGTAACATATTGCTACAAGACATTAGTCTTTCAGAAAAAATGAGTATACCTCTTTCTATGACATATACGTATTTCCAACTTAGCCGAATCATAGAACGTATGGGTGACCATGTAGTTAGTATTGCAAAAAATATTTTAAAACTGGCCGATAGTAAACTTGATAAAAAAATAAAAGAAAATATACAGTTCTCGAGTGATCTTGCACTTGATATATTCAACAAAAGTATAGGTTCATTTTTTCAAAAAGACATTAAAACATCAAATAGAAATATTGAAATTGTTCAAAAACTCGAAGTACTCTGCAGAGAAATTAATAGTATGGCGATAAGATATGATGGTTCAATCGCAATATCTATAGGACATATTGCAGAGAGCATAAGAAGAATTGGTGAATATGCTGAAGATATTTCAGAAACAACAATAAATTATCTTGTAGGTTTAGAAAAAAATTAATTTTTTAACTGATAAAAACTGTTTTAAGCCCTATAAATATCAAAGCAGAGGTGATCGCTGCAACTGGAACAGTTAATAGCCAAGATGTAACAATTTTTCTAATGACACTCATGTCTACTGCTGCTAAACCTCGAGCAAGACCAACACCAATCACAGCTCCTACAACTGTATGGGATGTAGAGATAGGCATACCAAGTTTAGATGCAAAAAGAACAGTAGTTGCTGCAGAAAATTCAACAGAAAAACCACGAGTATGATTAAGACTGGTAATTTTTCCACCAACAGTTCTCATAACACGTCGGCCCCATGTCAAACAACCAATTGCGATTCCAAGGCCTCCAAGAGCAAGAAGCCAAATTGGAATTTCAGTTGTTAAACCTAAGGCTCCTTCATTGGCTATACCAATTATGCCTGCAACAGGTCCTATTGCGTTTGCTACATCGTTTGCTCCATGAGAAAATGCAACATAGCAAGCGGTGATAATCTGTAATTTTCCAAATATTTTTTCAACAGTATTGTAGTCCTCTAATCCTTTAGCTTTTATATTTCTTAGTAAAAACAATGAAATAGTACTTACAATAATAAAAACAATTGTTGAAACTAGAATTATCTGGAAAGTTTGAGTAACGCCGGTCATTTCACTTAATCTTGTTTTTGAAAATAAAGCAAATACAATTAGAAAAGCAGTAGACCCGATAATAAATGGGCCAACTATTCTCGCAGATTTAACAGGTTCTTCTTTTGAAAAAATAAACCTTACAATTATCTTGAAAACAAAAAAGGCAATAATACAACCTACAACAGGTGAAAGAACCCAACTGGAAGCAATAAAACCAAGTTCGTTCCAATTGATGCAATTAGTGCCCCATTGTATCAAACCAAAACCGACTATAGCTCCAACAACTGAATGCGTTGTTGAAATAGGCATTTCCTTCCACGTTGAAAGAGTGATCCATAAAGCTGCAGCAAGAAGAGATGCAAGAAAACCAAGAATAATAATCATTAAAATTTCTGGGTTTGTATTAGAAATAACTTTTTCTTTTATAATATCACTTTTAACTGTTTGTGCAACATGTGATCCAACAAGAACTGCCCCTAATACATTCAGTAATCCAGCAATGACTACTGCTTGTTTAAAAGTGAGAGCTTTTGAACCAACAGAAGTAGCCATGGAGTTTGCTACATCGTTTGAGCCAATGCTCCAGGCCATATAAAAACCAACGGCTGTCGCTGCTCCACCGATTATTAACACTAAATTAGTATCCAACTGTAGCTCCCCAACCTGACATATAATTTATACTGATAATAGTTACGAAAAAATAAGATAATATCTTTCAATAATATCTATTAACACAACATCCATCTGAAAAGTTAAACTCAATCATTTTATTGCTTTTTTCTTTTCCAATATCAACAACTGTAACATCAATCTTATCATCATTGATATCAACAATATTAAAAGTGTTTCCAAAATGTGCACGAGTACGATTACAACTAAACGTTCCAGCATTTACAAGAAGTGTTTTATGGATTTTAACAGCCCATGGAACATGACGATGCCCCATTAAAACAAGTGGAATTTCATTTCTAAGAATTATATCTAAAGTTTCACCTGCATCATCAATAATGTTTTTCTCACGACCACTATTTGGAACAGGAATAAGATGATGATGAAAACCTATCACAGTCATCTTTTTTTTCTTAATACCTTCTTCAATTTTTTCATGTCTTCCTCGACCGAGACGACCATAATCATTATCAGGTTCACTAGATGCAAGACCAACAAGTGTTAGTTCATCATAGTTATGTATAAAATCAGTATCGCCAAAAAACTCTGGGAAAAGCTTCCATCCAAGATTTCTTTCATCATGATTCCCTGGAATAATTACTTTTTTTCCATTTATCAGTTTGAGTTTTTCATTAGCAAGCACATATTCAGAAAGCAAGCCATCTGTTGTAAGATCACCGGAAATAAAGATGAGATCCGTATCAATTTTGTTTAAAATTTTTACTGCTTTATCAAACATTTTTGGATTAAAATCAGTCCCTTTATTGCAATGAATATCTGAAATATGTGCAATTTTCATAAAGATAAGTAAAAAAAATTTGTTTAAATGTTTAT
>MUGC01000053.1 GCA_002900535.1 Thermoplasmata archaeon M9B1D
TATCAAAAATGCATCTGTATCGTTCTTCTGAGGCTCTTAGTTTTTCTTCTGCGCATTTACGATCAGTTATATCCCAAACTAAAACAAGCAATACAGGTTTTTCATCAAGTTTGAACAAGGATGTGTCGATTACAACTGGAAAAATAGATCCATCTTTTCTTTTATTTTCTGATTCAAAATTCATACCCCCCTTTGAAGTAATTTCTTCGAATAATTGAGACCAATCTGTTTTATCAGAAAATATGTTTTTAAAAGGCAAATTGTTGAGCTCTTCCCAGTCATAACCATAAAGATCATATGATTTTATATTGGACTCAATAATTTTACCATCCAGAGAGATAATAAATGCAGCGGCGTTAATTGATTCAAATAATGTTTTATATACGCTATAATCAGATGAATAGCTTTGTTTAGAGTTTTTTTCTTGTTGCTCTAACATATGACATCCCGCAAATGGCATCCCAATTTAATTTTTTACATCCTATGAGATAATATTGAATAAATTGAGATTATTTAAATTTACTTTATAAAACAAAACTAAAAATAAAAAAATTTTAAAGGTTTATAATTTTGCGAGTTTTTCTTTTAGCTCAATTATTACACTTACAGGGGTTGGATCTATTTTTCGTAGTATTGCTAAGTAGCAGCTGATGAAGTCACCTAGTTGCAGTAGATACATCATTTTTGCTAAACGTTTTTTACCAGCAACAGGAATTTCTATGACAGTTCCAGCGGCTCCTTCGAATAATTCTTTCATAAAATTTAGATGAGTGGTCATATAAATTGATTCATCTTCGTGATCTCTAAATATTATGCAAGAATAGTTCTTGGAAGATTCAGGATTTGCTGACCATCCGACAATATCGTTATGGCTTGCTTCTGATGCTTCATAAAAGCTTGATATTATTTTACTATTTTCATTGAATTGAGTGCACCATCTTTTTGCTATCGGTGTGTAAAAATCCCAGCCGTAGATGCGTGGTGTTTTATTTAGGATTTTTTTTGCAATTTGTTTTGAAAGATTTTCTTTTTCAGCAACGTTTCTATTGTTATGCCTGGTAAAATCTTCTACCTGTTCTATGGTTTCTTTGATTTCGGGTTCAAAATCATAGGTGACTACGCCAGTTTTGTTAATAGCATGAATTAATGAAAAAAGCATGTATCCAGTTGCAGCTCTTGGTTGAAAACCTGATGGTATTTTTATATGTGGTATGTTTCTTTTTTCACAATATTCTTGTAGTTTACCCCCTGATGAGGTTCCAATGATTTTGCAATGTTTTTGATAAGCATTTTTAAATGTGCTAAGGGTTTCTTCAGTGTTACCGGAATAGCTTTGTGATAAAACTAGGGTGTTTTTATTTGCCCATTTAGGTAGATCATATTGTCTTGTTACAAAAATTGGTATGTTGCTTTTTCCGCGATATAAGCTTTGAATAATGTCACCGGATATTGCTGATGCGCCCATGCCGCTTATTATTATATTATCTACTTTGTATATATTTGATATATTTGAGGATTCTACTATGTTTTTTGATTCTTTAATTTGTTTAGAAAAATTTTCTATAGCGCTTAGCATTTCAGATTTATCAATTTCAGATATTATTTTTAAATCATCTAGCATTATTATACAACCAAAATCTATTTTTAAAGACAGAATCCTGTAAATATTGGACCTTATTTATTAATTTCCATTTAGAAGGAAAATGCTTATATTATAAATTTGTATCTAATGAAAAGTATGATAATTACAAAACAGAAAGAAATTAAAAATATACTTGATTTGGTTGGGGAGGGTCCTGTTTTTATTGTTGGTTGTAGTGAATGTGCAACTTTATGTAATACAGGTGGGGAAAAAGAAGTAAAAGAAATGAAAAAAATTTTTGAAGATAAAAAAATAGATGTTTCAGGTTTTGTAATTTTGGATCCTGCTTGTCATTTTTTAAATGATAAAAGAATTCTTAAAAACTATAGAAATGAAATAGGAAATGCTAAAATAGTTCTTGTTTTAGCATGTGGTAATGGGGTTCAAACAGTTGCAGAGTTGATCCAAGATATCGACGTGGTTTCAGGTACAGATGCTCTTTTTTTAGGGGAAATTAAGCGTCTGGGTGATTTTGAGAGGCGTTGTAATCTTTGTGGTGAGTGTATAGTAGATTTATTTGATGGTTTATGTCCCTTATCTCGTTGTCCAAAAAGTATGTTAAATGGTCCATGTGGTGGTTCTATAAATGGTAAGTGTGAAATCTCTGAAGATTTTGATTGTGTTTGGGATTTGATTTTTAAACGTTTAAAAGATGGTAACAATTTACATAGGTTAAAGGATATTGTTGAGCCGAAGGATTGGTCAAAATCTGTTGAGATGGGGAGAAGGATTTAGATGGCATATAAGAGCAATTTGCAGAGAGTGTTGTCTGAGAAAAAATTTGCTGTTACTGCTGAAATTGGTCCGCCTAAAGGTTCTGACCCAGGGAAAATCAGGAAAAAAGCTGAGCTTTTAAAGGGTTATGCAGATGCTTTTAATATTACAGATAACCAGACTGCTGTTGTTAGACTTTCTAGTATGGGTGGTAGTTTTATTTTACTTAATAGTGGTTTGGAGCCGATTATGCAGATGAGTTGTAGGGATAGAAACAGAATTGCTTTGCAAAGTGATGTACTTGGTGCAGTATCAGTAGGTGTGAGAAATATTCTTTTTATGACAGGGGATCATCAGTCTTTTGGGAATCATCCTGGTGCTAAAGGTGTTTATGATTTGGATTCAATTCAGCTTATAAAAATTGTGAAGGATATGCGTGATTTAGGTGTTTTTCAGAGTGGTGATAAGATTCTTGCGGGTATTCCAGATGTCTTTATTGGTGGTACTGCAAATCCTTTTGCAGATCCTCTTGATTTTAGAGTTGATAGACTTGAAAAAAAAATTATTGCTGGTGCTGATTTTATTCAAACTCAGAGTGTTTATAACCTTGACAAGTTTAAAATGTGGATGGATGAAGTATACTCAAGGGGTCTTGATAAAAAAGTGTTTATTCTTGCGGGTGTAACACCTCTTAAATCAGTGAAAATGGTTGAAAGGATGAAATTTCATGTTCCTGGTGTTGATATCCCTGATGAAATTTATAAAAGAATGATAAATACACCTGATCCGAAATCTGAAGGATATAATGTTTCTCTTGAGCTAATTGATGAAATTAAAAAAATAAAAGGAGTTAGTGGTATTCATATTACTGCTCTTTTTTGGGAGGATATTATTCCTAAGCTTGTAAGAGAATCTGGTTTTTATCCGCGGCCTTAATTTTTTTTTATAATACGTAAGATTTGTATACCCTTTATCTATAGCGGTAAAAAGATTAGGGGATTTTTATACTATGTCAAAAAAAAGTATGAAAAAGATACTAGTTACTGGGTCAGTTGGGCAGATTGGGTCAGAATTAACAATGGTTCTTAGAGAAAAATATGGTAATGATAATGTTGTTGCTTGTGGGAGAAAAACAAAGCCAAGTTATACCCTTTATAATTCTGGACCGTTTGAATTTCTTGATATAACAGATAAAGATGCTGTTGGAAAAGTTATAAAAAAATATGATATTGATACAATTTATAATATGGCAGCGATTCTTTCTGCTGTTGGTGAAGAAAAACCCCTAGTTTGTTGGAATGTGAATATTAATGGTTTGTATAACATTCTTGAACTTGCTCGTGAATACGAGCTGACTAGGGTTTTTGTTCCAAGTAGTATAGCTGTTTTTGGGCCTGAAACTCCTAGGATAAATACACCTCAAGAAACTGTTTTGAAACCAAAAACAATGTATGGTGTTACAAAAGTTGCAGGTGAAATTCTTGGTGATTATTATTTCAAACGCTTTGGTTTAGATGTTCGGGGGGTGCGTTATCCTGGGATTATTAGTAGTGAAACACCTCCAGGTGGTGGTACAACTGATTATGCTGTTGAAATTTTTTATGAAGCAATTAAAAATAATAAATATACGTGTTTTGTAAAAAAGGATACAACTTTGCCTATGATGTATATGCCTGATTGTATCAAGGGAACAATTGATCTTATGAATGTAGATATTTCTAAGTTAAGACATCATTGTGATTTTAATATGGCAAGTATGAGTTTTTCTGCAGAGGAGCTTTCAGCTGAAATTAAAAAACATGTAACTGGTTTTAAATGTGAATTTGTTCCTGATTTCCGTCAGGCAATTGCTGATTCTTGGCCCCAGAGTATTGATGATAGTGCAGCTAGAAAAGAATGGGGTTGGAATCCTTCTTATAATCTTTCTTCGATGACAGAGGATATGTTAGAAAAACTTAGTAATCGTCATGAAAAAGGGAATCTATAACATAAAAAAAAAATAAGGAAAGAGGCAAGTTTTTTTACTTACCACCAGTTGTTTTTCCAGTTTTGGTTCCACCAAGATTTAGTTGGAACAAATGCTGAAGTCTGCCAATTTTCTGTTTTTATTTCATTTAAGTGATTCCAGACTTCATCCCAGTTTTGTCCCTCAATCCAGGTTATATAATCCCAGTCTCCAGGGATACTAGCTCCACTGGTTGTCCAGTTCCATTTCTTTATTTTATCTGGGATTTCATCCATATTTTTTTCTCTTAAAAGTACCCATGCTCCTGCGGGTTTATCCCACCACCATTTATCGCTTTTGTATCCATCGTATACCATGTGTGAGCTTGTGTGGTCTACTTCGTCCCAGCTTTTTATCGTTGATACACAGTTATGTACTACTTCTAGATCTGGTGCGTCAAACCATGCGAGTATATCCCATTCTCCAGATACTACCCATGTGCCGATTATGTTATCCCAGTTTTGGAAGCGTTTCCAGACTTCTTGGGATTTTCCTTTTTTTGTTTTTATAAAAATATATGCGGATCTATTTTTCCAATTCATAATTAATTTCTCCTCATCCTTCTAGTGTGTTAATAGTTCGTATGTAGTAGGTGCTCTTATATATTTCGATTGTTAAGATAATTATCGTAGGAAAAGTTTTTGTGCTTGAACATATTCTTCTATTTTTGGAGAGATGAATAATTTGCAGGAGTTAGAGGAGATTAGAAACAATATGACTGGAAATAATATTGAGCAGATTAGAGCTTATTTAGGCAATGAAGCGGATTATCTTTTAAACTTTAATAAACCTAAGATTACAAAAGATTCTTTGTATCTTCCAGGTCCTGATTTTGTAGATCGTGTATTTATTGATTCGGATAGGTCTACTCAAGTTATTAAAAGTTTAAAATTGATTTTTAATCATGGTCGTCTTGGTGGAACTGGTTATCTTTCAATTTTACCAGTTGATCAGGGTGTTGAGCATTCTGCGGCGGCATCTTTTACTCCTAACCCTGTTTATTTTGATCCTGCAAAAATTGTGGAGCTTGCAATAAAAGGTGGTTGTAATGCTGTTGCTTCCACTCTTGGTGTTCTTGGTGCTGTTTCAAGGAAATATTCTCATGAGATTCCTTTTATTGTAAAAATTAATCATAATGAGCTTTTATCTTATCCTAATAGTTTTGATCAGATAATGTTTGCAAATGTTGAGCAGGCATGGGATATGGGTGCAACTGCTGTTGGTGCAACTATTTATTTTGGTTCTCCTGAATCAGGTAGGCAAATTGTTGAAGTGAGTAGAGCATTTGAACTTGCTCATGAGCTTGGGATGGCGACTGTTCTTTGGTGTTATCTTAGAAATTCAGCATTTAAAGTTGATGGTAAGGATTATCATGCGTCAGCAGATTTGACTGGTCAGGCAAATCATCTTGGTGTTACAATTGAGGCAGATATTGTTAAGCAAAAACTTCCTACAATTAATGGTGGTTATATTGCTTTGAATCGTAATGGTGTTAAATATGGGAAGATGGATGATAAAGCCTATTCTTCATTATGTTCAGATCATCCTATTGATATGACTAGGTATCAGATCGCAAATTGTTATATGGGTAGGATTGGTCTTATTAATAGTGGTGGGGCTTCTGGTGAAAATGATTTTGCTCAAGCGGTAAGAACTGCGGTTATTAATAAAAGAGCTGGTGGAACTGGGCTTATTTCTGGTAGGAAAGCATTTCAAAGACCAATGAATGAAGGAGTTAAACTTCTTAATTCTATACAGGATGTTTATCTTTGTGAGGATGTAACAATAGCATAATTCTCATTTTTTTCTTTTTTTTAAAAAATTTAGGTAAACCAAAAAATATTTAAACTAGTAACGATATAATATAATTTAGGCATACCTAAAAATATTGTTGGTTGGAACTATGGACAATAAAATAAAACCCTTAGCACATCTTACAAGAAATCAAACTGCAAAAATAACAGAGATATACGGAGGCAATGGTTTTAGAAAAAGACTGCAGGTACTAGGAATACGCGAAGGTCAAAATGTAAAAGTGCTCTCAAAACAACCACTAAGAGGACCCTTAACCATATGTATCGGAAACTGTCAAATGACACTTGGCAGAGGTATGGCTCATAAAATTATGGTTGAGGAGCTATGATTAAAAAAATAGTTTTAATGGGCAATCCAAATGTTGGTAAAAGCGTTGTTTTTTCAAGACTTACTGGTGCCCAAGTTATTTCTTCGAACTATCCTGGAACAACGGTTGATTTTTCCAAAGGAAAAATGATCCTTCAAAAAAAAACAGTTGAAATAATAGATGCACCAGGTACATACTCCATTAAACCTGGTAATAGAGCAGAAGAAGTAGCAGCAAAAATGCTAAATGAAGCTGATGTCATTGTAAATGTTGTTGACTCTACAAATCTTGAAAGAAATCTGTATTTAACACATGAGATTTTAGAAACAAAAAAACCAGTAATTGTTGTTTTAAATCTATGGGATGAAGCAAAACATCTTGGTATACATATCAATGAAAAACTGTTAGAGAGAATATTAGGAGTACCAGTTGTGCCAACTGTTGCACTTACTGGTGAGGGAATTAAAACATTGGTCTCAAGGATAGATGAAGCAAAATCACCTATAAAATATAAGCCAATTGGTCAGGATAAGAGATGGGTTAAAATAGGACAAATTATTAAAAGAATAGAAAGAGTTGAGCATAGACATCACACCTTACGGGATAAAATAAACGATTTAACAATAAAACCATCAACAGGAATTCCTATCGCGATAGTTGTTGTTCTTCTAACATTTTTGATTGTATGGCTTATTGGTGAAAATTTAAGTAAACATCTAATTCAACCAGTTTTTCAGTATGCATATAAACCATTAATTGTTGGTTTTGGTGAATGGCTAGGCCCAGGTCTTCCCTATCAAATACTGATTGGGCAAGAATATGGTATTATAGATTTTGAAGGATCATTAGGAATTCTTACAACAGGATTTTATGTTCCTCTGGCAATAGTTCTCCCTTATATTATTGCTTTTTATTTTATGCTTTCTCTTCTAGAGGATAGTGGTTATCTGCCACGTCTTGCAACACTAGTTGATACTGTGTTTCACAAGATTGGGATGCATGGTTTTGGGATAATACCATTATTTCTTGGAATTGGCTGTAATGTTCCAGGGGCTCTTGCAACAAGAACACTTGAAACAAGGAAACAGCGGTTT
>MUGC01000292.1 GCA_002900535.1 Thermoplasmata archaeon M9B1D
GAACTTAAAATAGGAGATACTATTCACATTGTTGGAGCTAGTACTGATCTAACACAGGAAATAGATAGTATGGAAATTGATAGAAACCCTGTTGAAAAGGTTACTGCTGGTGATTCGGTGGGAATAAAAGTAAAAGATAGGGTCCGTGAGCATGATGTTGTTTATAAAGTTTAAGAGGAATAAAATATGAAACAATTGGCGGAAGTACGAACTTTGAAAGTTAATAGATATATGATAATTGATGATGAACCGTGTAAAATAATGAGTATATCAACATCAAAACCTGGAAAGCACGGTGAGGCAAAAGCAAGAATTGAGGCAATAGGTATATTTGATGGACAGAAAAGAAGCATTGTTCATCCTGTAAAACATAAGATACAGGTGCCAATAATTGATAAAAGAACAGCTCAAGTAGTTGCACTTATGGGAAGCAATGTTCAACTGATGGACATGGAAACTTATGAAACCTTTGAGATGGTTATTCCTGATGAATATAAAGGACAATTGCAACCTGGAAATGAGATATCATATTTAGAGGCACTTGGTAGAAAAAAAATCACCAGAGCTTAAATTATATTTTCATGAGTTATATGAATTTTCCAAATTATTTTGCAGATGCTGAATCAGATTTTAATAATGCACAGTTTGTCATATTTGGAGTTCCATATGATAAAACATCCTCTTTTAGACTAGGAGCCAGTCAAGGTCCCAAAAAAATTAGAGAATCTAGCTGGAATTTTGAGACATATAACATACGTACAAGTGTTGATCTTAGGGATATTAAAATTCATGATTATGGAGATTTAGATGTAAAAGATGAAATTCCTCAAAAAATGGTTGATAAAGTAAAAAATTTTACATCAATACTTCTTTCTAAAAATAAGTTTCCCATAGCAATTGGTGGTGAGCACTCAATAACACCTGGTATTATTCAGGCGTTTCCAAAAGATATAGCGGTATTATGTCTTGATGCTCATATTGATTTTAGAAACCAATATGAAAATGAAAATTTGAATCATGCATGTGTGATACGTCGTATTTCTGACTATATAAATATTGAAAATATTGCAGTTCTTGGGATTCGCTCTGCTGAAAAAGAAGAATTTGAAGATGCACATAAAAAGGGTTTATTTTATGTTGATTCTTTTGCGATTAAAGAAAAGGGAATAAAAAACATACTTATTGAAACTAAAAAACATTTAGGAGATAAACCCGTTTATTTTACTTTTGATATCGATGTTGTTGATCCATGTTATGCACCTGGCACTAGTACTCCTGAACCTTTTGGTATATCACCTTTTGATGTTTTAGAATGTATTAAATTTTTTTCATCAAACATAATTGGTTTTGATATCGTTGAAGTATGCCCGCCATTTGATAGTGGACAATCATCTTTATTGGCTGCTAAATTTATTAGACTTTTAATTGAAGAAGTATGGTCTAAAAAATAAGAGTTAGCTTAATATATCATGATTTTATTCAACTCAGCCATGCAAAGAGAAAAAATAGCTGTAATAGGTCTTGTAATAATAATAGTCGTGGCATTATTTGCTTATCTCGTAGCAACGTATGATATTTTTGGTAATTTTTTCGGTAAAGATAATGAGGATAATATCGATGAAGAAGATTATACTATTTTTGATCGTTATACAACTATTCAAAGAAATGTTACGCAAAATATAACTTATTCTCTTCCAGCGGATATTTTGGAACAACAATTATTGTTTTTGCTTAGACTTGTTGATGCTAATTTCAGTTATAGTTTAAGTCCTTATGCAAATGAAACTGTTTATTTTGATATATTGTAAAAGTTTATAATTGTTCTGGTGAAGATCATGCTTTTGGTGACAACGATAGCGGTCTTACAATATTATGGGATGATTGTGCAGATGTTAATTATATATCTTATTATGCTTCAAATGATACAATTTTTTCAACATCTTATGATGATGCTGTGAATAAAACTGGTGGCACTCCTTTAAAGGTTTATGTAAACAAGGATATTATGACATGACAGCTGCGCCTGATGAGTATTCTGATTATTTTAATCCTTTTTATATTTTAATTTCTATTAGTTATTATGGTGATTCGAGCTATTTATCTACTCCGCTTGCAATAAAACAAGGATTTTTGGAATCATTAATTGGCATGAAAGCAGGAGATGAGAAAATAACGGACTATATTGCTCCTGAAAATGCTTATGGTATTAAGTTACAGGTGGGGGATGTACTTAATTTTTCATCGTTATATGATTTTTATGGACCAATGCCTGATATGTCAATTATTGATATAAAAGAAAATGTTACACCCCCTGAGTATCTTGGTATTGGTGATGAACCCACAACTATGTATGTACTTAGATACCAGCCTTAT
>MUGC01000054.1 GCA_002900535.1 Thermoplasmata archaeon M9B1D
AATATCCTCGGAGAAGCACATGATCAAGCTATAATCGACTATATTAATATAATCGGGGGAGAAAATAGCCACCATGAAGATAGAAAAACAATAGAAGAATGGGAGCTGATAGGCGATCCTAGTTTGAAAATTGGAGGATACTAATAAAAACGATAGTCCCAAACCTTTTTTTTCCCAAATCGCTTCATCGGCTCATTTAACCATTTTTTCTCATGTTAAAATCACATTTTTAATAAAAAAAATCGGGTTTTAAATCAATGCTTCAAATTCTTTACTCTGCATTAAATTTATACATACTAATTTTCATTTTAAAAAAATAAAAAAAAGTAAAAAAATGAACAATGTAAAATTTTTTTAGGAAAATTATTGAGATAGTTTAAATTTTAAATTGAAAGTATTATCTATTAATTTATTTATTCAAAGCCCGAGGAAGGAAAAAATATGAGGAAGATGTATAAGTTTTATTGTCTATTCCTCTTTGGTAATTTGCTACCATTTCTGATGATCGAATTATATTTTCAAGATTATTTTACTATTGGACTTATTGTCATTATTGCAAGTGTGGCTCTTACTTTATGTGCATCTATTGAATATCTTAAGATAAAATTCATGACTCAATCTGATATCAAGTTCAAGAAAATTGATTATGAAAATTTATTACAAAATAAGGACCTGAAAAAAATACCATCTTTTTACTTTTTTAGAAAAAACTTTTTGTAGAGGACGTTAAGATGATTTAATTTCCAATACTAATTAATATATAATCAGAAATCACTCTTTTTACTCAATCCTTCTTTGTTGTCTTTATCATTCTTATCATAACACTTTCTACAAAAAATATATTTTCTTTCAAGAGTTGGATAATGGTAACCTTCCAAAATACCTAAAGTTTTACCGCATTCAGCGCATTTTACTTTAATTTTTTTTAAATATCAAGGTCAATATACACAGCTGCATGATCAGATGCTTGCTCTGTTGATTTGGTCATGTCTTGATAGATAGGCCATTTATCTGGTCTTGTAATCCTTGTTCCCCATAATCCTTTTCGAAAAATACTACCGCTATTAAAATGAGGTTTTAAACTCTTGGAAATCAGAATATAATCAAATCGTTTTTTTAAACTACATGTATCATAGGTGCCAGGTCTATTTCCAACTTGGAATCCAGAAAGTGAGTAGCAATCGACTAATGGGCTGTTGTTATCAAATAGATCTATTAGGTTATCAGCTTTGACTACCAGAGTTATAAGGACCTTCATTGAGATCTCCAAGTACCACAACATGTTCATTCTGGGCGACTAGATCATCTACGATTTTGCGTACTTGAATTGACTGTCGTTTACGTTTAGCATCACCACCTCCAGATTGAGATTTAAAATGATTCACAAGAATATTGAGTTCTATAGCATTTGGTGTACAAATCTTGTATTGTGGACAATCTCTGCTAAATACTATTCCAGCATTATCTTCTAAATCAACATTAGATTGAATTGATTTAATCTCAAAGTTATCACGTGTCATTATCCCAACATCTATTCCACGCTTGTCATTTCCATCAATAAGCATAACATGATCATAAATTCCATCAAGTAAATCATTGTTAAATCTAACAAGCGATGGCCGATCCTCCGCTTCGATAATTGCAATAATGTCAGCATTAACATCTTGTATAACACGTGCAGTCATCCGCGTCCCCATTTCGTTAGTAGTCTCTTTAGCCAATTCCACCCAGCCAATCCAATCGGCACAACCTTTTGCAGTGATTTCGACGTTTTGTGTTTTATATTTGGGTTCTCTATCAAAGTTTCCCCGATTTTTTCTAAGCCGAGCCCAACGTGGATATTGAGTTCGTTTGCGTCTGATGGCCCCTTTATTATTTATGGTGTAGATGTCAAGTTTAACGAATAAATCACGAATTTGCATTTTATCAGATTCACTGTAGGAATATTTAGATAGTAGAGTGTTGACTTCATGAAATGCCTTCAATATGGTTTTTCCAAAATTCCAATCTATTGGATTTAAAGCCTTTGGTCTTGAAAATAGATTTTCAACATTGAAAGATGCGATTCGAACCATTATTTCCTTCCTCAAAATCATTTTTTTAAAACAGCTAAAAGTTTATAAAATTATATCTTAAAAAAATGTTAAAACCATTTTTAGGAAATATGAGTAATTGATTATAAGTGGAGGGAAAAGGATTGTAGGTATTTAAATGAATTTATATTACAATCAAATTCCCATATTTAAAAGAAACTTAGTTTAATTGATAAAACTTTTTTCTTTTAAGTTGAATTAAATCAATTGTAATTTATTTTCAATAGCCTTTTGTTCAAAAAGTTTAAAACTCTATCCATTGATATTATCATTAACAAATGGTAAATCGCGACTTTAAATACTGTTTTTGACAGTATATATAAAAAATGAAATGAGTAGTTATAAACCTATAATTGAGTCATTTATATCTCCTTCTATATCTATCTTCTATAACGTTTTTTTTATCACCGCCACATCAATATCTATTATTTTCTCATCCATTAAAACACAAAAAATATTAAATTAAAATTTGTATTTTCGCAAGTTTTTTGAACAATATCAAAATATTTATATTCTCTTTTAGAATAAGTGCAAAATATAAGGTTTTTGAAATGCAAGAACTAGACTCAAAAGATCATAAAATTTTATACTATCTTTTCTTAAATTCAAGAGAGTCTCTTTCTACGATAGGAAAAAAAGTAGGATTACCAAAAACAGTGGTAAAATATAGAATAGACCGACTTGTAAATGAGAAAATAATAGAAAATTTCAATGCAATGATTGATGTGTTTAAACTAGGTTATAACGTATATAGACTAAACTTTGTCTTCCAATATGCTTCTCCTGAAAAAGAAAAAGAAATAATACACTATTTTGTAAATTATAAGAATACTTGGAGTGCAGCATCAGCAAAAGGAAGATTTGATTTTACAGCAACAATCCTTGTGAAAAATCCAGGAGAATTTTACACGTTTTATGAAGAAACATTAAAGCGATTTAGATACTATTTAAAAGAGATAGACTTCTCCCAGCTATATGAAAAATTTGGATATAAGTATTCTACACTTTTTATAGATTCAAAACACTCACAAGAAAAAGCATACGAATACAGATTTACTGGAAAAACAGTAGAAATCGATAATATAGATTACAAAATATTGTGCATGCTTGCAAAAAACTCAAGAGTACCAAGTATTGAGATCGCGAAAAAAATTAAGATGACATCAACAACTATAATAAATCGTATTAAAAAACTAATAAAAGATGGAATAATTCAAAGATATTCAATATCAATTGATTCGATTAAATTAGGATATAAGCCATTCAATGTAAACTTATCATTAAGAAATTACGACAAAAAAAATAACATAATAAATTATCTTAGCAGTATACCATTCATATGGGAAATGCATAAAGCAATTGGGGGATATGATTTGGAATTATCAGTTTTTACGCTTAATTTTGAACATTTTCATAAATTAATGGAAGATATCAGAAACAATTTCCCTGATGATATTACAAATTATGACTATCTGTATGTAACAAAAATACACAAAACAAACTTATTGCCCGAAGAATAACTATTTTTTAGCATTTTTTAAAACTTTTTCGATTCTATTTCTAAGTTCATTTATATCAACAGGTTTTTCGATATAATCATCAGCAATCATAGCACCAGCATTTGCAGCTAGACCATCAGAACGTGCTGTTAAAAAAATAACAGGTATTTTTTTGTATTTTTGATTAGCACTAAGCTTGTCAAATACCTCCCAACCATTCATTTTAGGCATCATGATATCTAATAAAATTAGATCCGGTTTCACATTTTTTTCTAAGAGCTCAAAACATTTCTTCCCACTTTCCGCACCGATTATCTCATATTCATTTGGATATTCAGTATCAAAACCAGTTTTTACTGAAAAAATCTGATCTTGTTCGTCATCCACAAACAATATTTTTTTCATATTTATCCATCCAATAGAACTTAATTACTTATCAATCTTTCTTACTTTTATCATCATTATTGATAGGTAAAGTAAAAAACACAGTTGTACCTTTATTAAGCCCAAGACTCTCAACCCAAATATCGCCTTTATGCTTTTCAACAATTTTTTTACAAATGCTGAGGCCCAAACCAGTACTATCAAAATCGTGTCTTGATTCATCTGCCTTATAAAATTCTTCAAAAATATGTCTTAATTGATCATTTGTCATACCTATGCCGTCATCCTTCACAGATATTTTTAATTTATTTTTTTCTTCCTTTGCATCAATAATAATTTTACCTTTTTCTTTTGAATATTTTACAGAGTTTTCAAGAATATTAGAAAACATCTCTTCCAATCTTAATCTATCGGCCTTAACAGTAAATTTTTTAGAAATATTGTTTTCAACTATCAAATTTTTATCTTTAAAGATAGCAATTTTATTTTTAATTATTCTTCTGATTTCTTCTGTAATGTTCAGCTTTTCAAAGTTAAATTTGGTTTTTGGCGAATTCAATTTTGCAAGAGCGAGAGTTTTAATAGCTATATTTTTCATATACTCTACATTTCTGTTTAGAACTTCAAGGATTTCTTTTTTCTTTGCATCTGTCTCTTGTTTTTTAAGAATTGGAATAAGAATTGACAAGGGAGTCAAAGGTGATTTTAAATCATGACTAAGTTGATTAATAAATCCATCTTTCTGCTCTAAAAGTTGTTCAATCTCCTTTGTTCGTTCCTTTATTCTTTTTTCTAGGTTTTTATTTAAATTATTGAGTTCTTCACGCGCTTTCTTTAGGTCTTTATTAATTTTTTCAAGATAAGCAGTTTTATCTTCTAATTGTTCAGTTCTCTTAGTAACAAGTTTCTCAAGATTTTCACTATAATCTTTCAAACTATCCTGAAAGTCTTTCAACTCCATACTCATCTTATTAAAAGCAGTTGCTAACTCGCCTATTTCGTCATTTGAATTGACTTTAATTTTATACCCCAATTCTCCTTCACCCATTAATCTAACCCCTTTTATTAAATCCCCAACGGGCGAAGTAATGAAACGATTAAATAGAATAAAGATCAGGAGAAATGAAATTAATATAAAAATACCGGCATAGATCAATAATGTACTATACATTTCCTGTTTTAAATTATCTAAGTTTGAAAGAGAAAAGATATATCTAACAGAATAATCATGCCGATCCCACGCATCAAAATAAGGTTGAATAATATCAATATACTTTTGATTTTCATCAATTATTGTTGAATGATAAAAAGCACTTGCTCTACTAATTGATTCGTTATCCAAAAGAAACCTTTCACCATATAGATTTTCTTTATATTGACCTTCCTCTATTTCAATTGAATCGAAAAATATTTTACCATTAACATCAATAATTTGAATTCTTGAAATATCATTATTTAATTTCATCAGATCATAAATTATTTCACTAAATTTTAGAAAACCTATCCCTGCTTTATAATCCATATAATTTTTTATAACAGTACTAACAGACAAACTAGCATAGGATTCAGAATTATCAATTAAAGCATTTTTTGTATTATTATATTCTCGATCAATAATTAAAAAAGAACTGGTAAAAAAAACCACAATTAGTATTAGAAGAACTGGTAAAATAATTTTAATTTTTAAACTATTAAATTTATTCACTTTAAATCAATCTCTTTTTATTATAATTTTATTTCTTCAATCTTTAAAATCATATTATAACTAGGCTCCCAATTTACGTCTTCAGCAACACCATAAATAATTTTTGAGGAAAGTAATGGAATCCATGCAACATCATCCATAGCAATTTCGAATCCCTCCTGCATAAGTTTTAATCTTTTATCATAGTCCATAATGTAATTGATCTCTTCCCCAATTCTATCTATTTCTGGATTTGAATAATAACCCAAATTATATGTTCCAATACCTGTTTCATTATCAACTGATCTAATTAAATAATCATATATTTCACCACCATCTCCAGTGGCTGCCATCCATCCAATAATATAACATGAAGTATTTCTTGATAATATTTTATCGTAATAATCTCTAACAGGTAGTATGTTCAATGAAAAGTTTATAATTAAGGATAATTGTTCATCAATGACTTCACAAATCTTAGTATGGGTAGTTTGCTCTTCAGCACAATCCATAACTAAATCAAAGCCTTCACTATATCCAGACTGATTTAAAAGATCTCTTGATTTATTAAGATCAAACTGAAATCTAGTAATATTTGAATTATATCCATATATTAACGGAGTAACAAATTGAGAGGCAGGCTCAGCAAATATAGAATTGTTATATACTCTTTTTATTATATCATCGACATTTATTGCATGATAAAGAGCTTTTCTAACTCTAATATCAAATAATGGATTTTTTCTATCAGGAGCATTATTTAAAGTATCATTTTCTCTAAAATTAAAACTTATATAAACTATAAGTGGATAAGTTACTAAATGCAGGTTGATTCCAGCTATTTTTGAAAGATTATCATAATCAACCGCTTCTATACCATCAGCAATATCTATTTCACCATTAATTAGCGCGTTCTTTCTTACTACATTATCTTCGATAAATTTAAATGTAGCTTTTTTCACATCAGGTTGCTCTCTCCAATAACCTTCAAATCTTTCAAGTACAAGATGAGATCCTTCAACATACTCAAAAACTTTGTATGCGCCTGTACCAATTGGCCATTTTTCTGTAGTTTCCTCTTGATATCTTTTAGATATTATGAAAATATCAGTTAATTTATTTAACAAAACTGGAGTTGGTTTAAAAGTTATTATATCAATTGTATAATTATCTATAATTTTTGTTTCGTTTATAGATAATAATAAATCTCTTAAGACATTGGTTTGATTATTTTTAATTGAATCAATACTGTATTTAACATCCTCAGCGGTCAAATTATAACCATTATGAAATATAACATCTTTTTTTAAGCGAAATCTCCAGGTCAAATTATTTGGATTATTCCAAGATTCAGCAAGTTCTGCTTTAATTCTAAAGAGTCCATCAAAACTTACTAATGAATTAAAGATATTATGATTTATCGAAATCGATGAAACATCATAACTAGTCCACCATGGATAAAAACCAAAAGTCGAATCCGTAAGTCCAATAATTACGTCCACTTTTGATGGTGCTTTCTCTTCTTCATTTTGAGTAATGCATCCAATATTACCGACTATAATTATTAATGATGTTAGAATTACCATTATGCTTTTGATACCTATGTACATTACCATAATAATTTAAACTCCATTAGAAAAAGAAAAGAGGATTATTTTAATAAAATGTTTGATTTTACAAAACATCACAAAAACCTCCAGCATATAAATTTTAATTATTATCTAGGATTTTAGTAATAATACGCTTCTCTGCTTTTCGTAAACTTTCAAGAGTTATATCTTTGTTAATCCCGATTTTCTCTGAAAGCTCCTCGCTAGTAATTCTTCTAGGATAATCATAATAACCAAGTTCTT
>MUGC01000055.1 GCA_002900535.1 Thermoplasmata archaeon M9B1D
AATACTCTTATTTCGGGAATGATATAACCTCAACTTAATATAGAAGTTCTTGATAGCCCTGTGGTGTAGCGGTTAACATTTTGGCCTTTGGAGCCAGCGACCCCAGTTCGAATCTGGGCAGGGCTGCTCAATTAAAAGCTCCCGTGGTGTAGTCCGGCCAATCATTCCGGCCTTTCGAGCCGGCCACTCGGGTTCGAATCCCGACGGGAGCATAAACCCTATTTTTTCTCCTGTTGAACAATAATAAAAATATCATTTTCTACTGAAACTTGAAAAAAGGGGATTCGTACCCAAAAAAAAGTTAGGATCAAGTTTTTTTTTAGATAATAGATTATAATCTCTGATTTAGTATTTTTACAAAAAAAGGAAAACGCATAAATATTTTCTGTAAAAATAATGGTATGTTGATTGCTTTGTTTTTAGGCATACTGACTTCAAATGTTGACCATTCGCTTTCAGCATCATAAATATCTTTAGCTTTTACTTTTATCTCATAAGTTCCTTTTTCATACCAAGTATGTGTTGCTTGTGCTGAATTTATCCATCCAGTATTATTTCCATCTCCCCAGTCAAACCAAAAATAAATTTCATCTCCATCTATATCACGTGCACTAACAGTATATGTATAAGCTTTTCCAACTTTCCCATTTTGCTCTCCTCCAGTTATAATTGGTTCATTTGGAGGATTATTTGCATCTTGTGAATAATTAACTGTAATAGGGTCTGACCATTCACTTTGTGCACCATAAATATCCTCTGCTATTACTCTTAAATTAAAAGTGTCATATTCCAAAGCTATAAAACCAGTAGTACAAACATCACCTGAAGAGTAATATTCTGTCCATTGTTCAACTATATCATCTTCATCCCAATCCCAACCATATCTAATAAATTCTCCATCAGGTTCAATTGTGCTTGTTGACCAGTAATACATTATAAGAATCCTACATGAAGTCGGACCAGATGGAACATTTGGTTTTTCTGGTGGTCTATTAGCAATAGGTTCCATAAGTGGATAATTATCCTGATTGTTACCTTCTGGAATATCATAAGGTGTATCTCCTAATCCATCACTACCTGGTATATCCTGATTGGGTCCATGATAACTATCTATTCCTTTATAATCATTCCAAAAATTACCACCAGAAGGATAACTGTTATTCCAAAAATTTAAAGGATCACCCCTCTCACAAACCTGACCTACTTCTCCTTTATTATCACATAGATTATTATGATGTATTATATTGTGCTCACCACCACTCATACACCTATCCAACTGAATGCCATAAGCATCATTTGAGATAATTTTGTTGTACAATATCTGATTATTAGCAGACATTATCATATATATTCCTCTGGTATTTCTAAAAAAATAATTGGAAACAATACTATTGTTACTATGCCAATCTAAGCCTGTATGTTGAAAATGAATACCATCATTAGTATTATATTCAATGGAATTATTTGAAATAATATTATTATTACTATTCTCTTTACCAGGGTACTGAGATCTAAACATAATGCCGTTTCTATTCCCTATGATAATATTAGATTCAATCGTACCATTTGTAACATTATAAAAAACTATACCATCTTTATTCAAGCCACCATTATAGATATAGCAATCTTTAATTATAAAATAAAGGCTTGTGTTTCTAATAACAATACCATCATAAATATTACAGCTTATCTTCCAATCTTCAATAATATAAGGATCCTCTAATGTTCCATTACCATTTGTAACACCGTTTTCTTCATTGAAATCTAAATCCCCATCAATGTATATGGGATCGTGGTCTGTATAATACAAATAGTTAAAAGAAAATTCATCTGAAATATCAATATTATTAACATATGCTACAGCATGGAATATAGAGGATAAGAAAAACAATAGAATAATAATCAAACATGGTATCTTTCTCAATGCCTTTCCCCCATTATTTAATATAACACTTTAGATATATAATTTTCCTCTGGGTATAAGACAGATTATTTATTGTAAATATGATGTTAAACGTACATTTAATAAATTAAACCTTTTTCTCGATTTCCACCAGCGATTTTTTTAACAATTCTTATCAGTTGAAATCCAAAGAAAATCTTATTTTTATGAAATAGTTAAATCAAGGGATTTATACCCGTGGGTGCTAAAGCTCGACGGGAGCATATTAATATCTTAGTTGTGTTATAAAAATAATCTGTACTAATATTTACCGGTAAAAATGTTATTTAATCAATATTTAGATATTTTAATTTAAAACCAGATTGATGATTTACTAAGACAACATCATAACCACTAAATAATATCCGCATTAACAAGAGAAAAATCAAATCATTATTTTTAAAATTTCACTCAAAAATTAGCTTTGCATTTTTATTAAAAAAATAGCCAATAAAAGTGAAAATTTATGAATAAAAATACAAATCGTTAATTTATATTTTATTAAACGATTTGTACAAACAAGTATTTTTTTATATATTATTTTTAAATTATACACATTATAATAGGAAAGAATTATATAAATTAATTTGGTACATTATTTATAAGGAGGAATAAATATGAAAAAAATATTACCAATAATAATTATTGGAATTTTATTCTTAAGCGGAATTGAAGCCAATGCTTTATCTCTTAAAAAAACAAATAAACAATCAACAAATTTCGAAGAATATGATATGGTTGTTATTGCACCAGATGTGTTTTCAGCGAGTATCCAAACGTTGATTGATCATAAAAATAGTCATGGTGTGAAAACATTTTTAAAAACAACTGAAGACATCTACACTAAATACAATGGACAAGACGACGCTGAAAAAATTAAATTATTCATAAAAAACGCTATTGAGGCCAACGGAATACAATATGTTCTTCTTTTAGGCGGCCATAAAGGTCAATCTTTTTCATGGTATATCCCTGTTAGAATTGTTCATCTAGCTGATGGTGCTCGTTACACAGAATATGTCAGTGATCTCTATTACGCAGATATTTATCAGGAAGATGGTAGTTTTGAAGATTGGAATAGTAATGGGGATGATATTATTGGTGAATGGGGTAAAGATAGTTTTGATCTGAAACCAGATATTGCACTTGGGAGATTACCATGCAGAACCACGAAAGAAGTCGTTACGATTATAAATAAAATCATTGAATACGAAACTATGTCATTTAATGAATCATGGTTCCATCAAATGTTAGTTACAGGTGGCGATAGTATTCCTAACTCTGGTGCTCCTTTCCCATATGAGGGTGAGGCTGTATGCGATAAAGCTATTGAAATCATGAAAAGCTTCTCCGTAAGAAAATTATTTGTATCAGATATGAGCTTAGTGGATTCTTCTGATTTTATTACTGCATGGAACCAAGGATTAGGATTTGCCTTTTATAGTGGTCGTGCAGGTCCCTCTTCGTTATTAACCTATGATATTAATGGAAATTCTGTGACTCCATTTCATGTGAAACAAATTAATAAATTACAAAATAAGGGTAAATATCCAATATTTATCATCCAGGGGTGTTTATCAGGAAAA
The DNA here is from genome assembly GCA_002900535.1 of Thermoplasmata archaeon M9B1D. Lineage (GTDB taxonomy): Archaea > Thermoplasmatota > E2 > DHVEG-1 > DHVEG-1 > M9B1D. The sequence continues at coordinate 3,529 of MUGC01000055.1, forward strand.
TTTGATGTAACTATATTTAATGTGATTAAATGGTTATTAAAACAACCGAATATTCAATTCAGTGATATTGCATTTGATTGCATTGGATGGGATATGGTGAAATTACAGGATAGTGGCGCTATTGCAGCAATTGCACCTACGTCACAATGTTGGGTTAATACAGGTGATAATAACAACAATAATATTCCTGATATTATTGAATCGGTATCAGGGTTTTTAGCGCTTGAATTTCTACGGGCGTATGCTGATGAAGGATTTACTACCCTTGGTACAATGTATATGAAAGCTATTCAAAATTATGTTTTTATTTTTCCAGTTCATAGTGATAAAATTGATTGTAAAACCATCCAGGAATTTAGTTTGATCGGGGATCCCAGTCTTAAAATTGGAGGATATGCAATTTAATTAATGGAGGAAAAAAATGAAAAAATACTATCAATCATCGTAATAGGTATTATTCTCGGTTGTAGTTTTGGCGTGAAAGGATTTTTAAAACTCAATGATGATAAAATAACACAATTTTCAACGAGTAATCACTTTCGATATTTTATGTTTGATGGACATATTCGATCGTATCAAATTCACATTCCACTCTCGTATGATGGTACAGAATCAGTTCCAGTTGTTATTGCATTACATGGTCATCCTGGTGGTTGGCTTGATTTAAAAGTAAGTACTGATTTAGATAAAAAATCAGATGAAGAAGGTTTTATCGTAGTTTATCCTACCGGTCATTTGGCACCGCTATCGGAAAGAGTCTTATTTTTTATAAATACTTTATTGCCCACTCTTCATTTGTTGGGTCATATCTGGAATTGTTGGGATTATTGTGATATCGATGATGTAGGTTTCATTAGAGCTCTCATTAACCATCTTGACTCAACATTAAATATTAATTCTTCAAGAATCTATATCACAGGTATATCTGGTGGAGGATTGATGACCTATCGCCTTGGTTCTGATTTATCAGATATTGTCGCTGCTATTGCTCCTATAGCCGGCTCTATTGGAGGAATATGGTATACTGAATCAACTCTGTATGTTATTCCAAAACCTGCTCATCCGATGCCTGTTATTGTTTTCCATGGCTTACAAGACAGAAATCTTCCATATGGGGGAGGGTGGGTTAATGGCACCATTCGTCTCTGGAATACTAATATTAAAGTGGATATTAACACATATTTTCTTTCGGTTGATGAATCTATCTCATTTTGGGTTGAACATAATGATTGTAACCCCATTCCTGAGATTGAAACAAGTCCAAGCGGAAATATCATTAAACAAACATATGCAAATGGTACTGATGGCTCTGAAGTTGTTTTATATACTGTTGTAAATGGTGGTCATGAGTGGTTTGGCGGTCCAGAATTTTGGCCACCTTGCGAGATTTCAGCAACTGATCTTATGTGGGAGTTTTTTGAAGCGCATCCGAAACAATAATAAACATCTTACAACTTCTAATTTTCTTTCTTTGAAAAAATGAGGATATCAATTTTCCATAATTTTTACTGGTAAATTCGTGTTTCCTTCCCGACGGGAGCATAATACAATTTATTAAAGTCATGAGATTTGAACTTGAAATCAAAGTCTAATTTTCTGCATATTTTTCTGGATTTTCATCAAATGCTTTCTTACAGCCAGATGCACAAAAATAGTATTTCTTACCCTTATATTTAGAATAATACTGTGCAGTATTTTCATCAACTGTCATTTTACAAATTGGATCTATTGCCATATTTAATTCACCTCCTTTCTAATTATGCACTCTTTTTTACAGGTGGTATATATCCTTTTAATAACAAAGAAAGAGTAATAACTGTTACGGAACTCATTGCCATAGCAAGCCCTGCAAGTTCTGGTCTGAAGGTTATACCAAAAAATGGATATAATATTCCAGCAGCAATAGGAATAAGTGCAGTGTTATAAGCAAAAGCCCAAAAAATGTTTTGTTTTATCCTTGCCATAACCTTCTTACTCAGCTGTACTGCCACGACAGCATCTAAAAGATCATCTTTTACCAGAACAATTTCACCACTTTCTAAAGCAATATCAGTACCACTACCTATAGCTATGCCAACATCTGCTTGTGCAAGTGCTGGAGCATCATTGATACCATCACCAACAAAAGCAACAACCTCACTATTTTCCTGCAGTTTCTTTACCTCAGCTGCTTTATCTTGTGGTAAAACCTCAGCGAGGACACGATCAATACCAATCTGTTTTCCAACTGCAGATGCCGTTCGTGGATTGTCCCCTGTAATCATCACCACTTTCAAACCCATTTTCTTAAACTCCTGCATCGCAGCCTTAGTTGTTTCCTTTAAAGTATCAGCAATAGCAATAAGTCCACTCAATGTGTTACCAACACCAACGAGTAAGACAGTTTTTCCCTGTTTTTCAAGCTTAACTATTTCTTTTTCAAAAGATTCAAAAAAGATATCTTTCTCGATGAACAGCTTCCTATTTCCAATAACTACTTTTTTCCCATCAAATGTCGCAGTGACTCCTTTTCCACTGATTGTATTAAAATTCTTAACTGAAATAAACCGTATTTTTTCTTCTTTGGCTTTTTTTACAATAGCCTCTGCTAAAGGATGTGTAGAATTTTTTTCTACACTAGCTACAATTTTGAGTAATAAATTTTTATCCTTTCCATTGTAAATAATATCAGTAACCTCTGGTCTACCCTTGGTAAGAGTTCCAGTTTTGTCAAATATAATAGTTGTCAATTTCTGTGGGATCTCAAGTGCTTCTCCTTTTTTTATAAGTACTCCCAGTTCAGCACCACGTCCTAAACCAACCGTTACCGCAGTTGGAGTAGCAAGACCAAGAGCACAAGGACAAGCAATTACCAATACTGAAATCAAACTAGTAAGAGAAAACAACAATGTATTTCCAAGAATTAAATACCAAATAAGAAAAGAAACAATAGCAATTGTAAGCACAGTTGGAATAAAATAAGCAACAGCTGTATCTGCAATTCGCTGAACTGGAGGTTTTGAACCTTGAGCTTCTTGTACAAGAGTAATGATTTGAGAAAGTACTGTATCTTTTCCAATTTTTGTTGCTTTAAACTTGATAACACCATTTTTATTAAGAGTGCCACCAACAACATTTCTGTTTTTCTTTTTCAAAACAGGAATAGGCTCCCCAGATATCATTGACTCATCAACATAGCTTTCTCCATCAATAACAATACCATCAACTGGGATTTTTTCACCAGGTTTTACAACAACTAGGTCATTTACCTGTAAATCCTCTATCTGAATTTCAACTTCTAATTTATCACGTATGACAGTAGCAGTTTTAGGTTGTAACCCAATTAATTTTTTTATCGCATCTGATGTTCTTCCCTTCGCTCTAGTCTCTAGATATCTACCAAGTGTCAAAAAAGTGGCAAGCATAACAGCAGTCTCATAAAATAAAAATTCCCTGGTAAGAATAATTTGAAATGTGCCAAAAATGCTTGATACAAAAGCAACTCCGATACCCATAGAATACATAACATCCATATCAAGAGTTTTATTTTTCAAAGCACGATAACCTGCAATAAATATTGGATAGCTAATATAAACAAAAACAGGTGAGGAAACTACCAACATGAAATATGCCATTGGAAAGGGCCAACTTAGAGGTATATACATAAGAATCATTAGAGGAATGCCCACAATAAAACCAATAATGATCCGATTTCTTTTCTCCTTCAAACTTTTCTCTCTTGCTTTTTCCTCCAAATCCTCGGTTTCTTCTCCCTCTAAACCAAGATATTGATAACCCACAGACTCTATAGCTTTTTTAAAATCAGCAATTGTTACAAGTTTTGGGTTATAGGTAACATATGCTTTCTCAGCACCAAGATTTACATTGACACTTACAACACCATCTAATTTCTTTAAAGCTTCTTCATTTGTTTTAACACACATTGCACAGGTCATACCACCGATTTTAATTACAGCTTTTTCATTAA
>MUGC01000056.1 GCA_002900535.1 Thermoplasmata archaeon M9B1D
AATTTTACATACATGGGCATTATTTTTAGCCTCCTTATTTAGCTTTCATAGATACTTCTTCTATAAGAAGTGTAAAGCCTTGAATGTAGGTCTTATATAAAAATGTTTTTCAGAGGATGTCAGAAGGGTAATGGGGTTTTTTCTACTTCTAGTCCATCTGCTGTTGGGTATTCTTCTATTAGAAAGCACTTCATATCTTTTTTTACTAGACGACTTGCAATTTTTTCGAGAACCCAAGCTGCAATCTCTATTCTATTTTTTTTCTTATTTAAAAAAATCAAGTTATTGTCGATTTTAAATTCTTCAATCAAAATTTTATAGATTTGATCAAGGGTTATCCTATCAGAATAAACCACACCTTTTAAAAAAGTACCGTCCTTGGTTATTAAATCACTTTTCTTTGCAGTATTTTTTGCTCTTCTTTTAATTCTATTTCTAAGTTGTATACCATCTTTAAAAGATGATGAACAATAATGAATTCCAATATCTATATTTTCTTTTGAAGCAAATTCAATAACTCTATAAGCTGTTTCCTGGCTGCCTTTTACAGCAGCCGAAATATCATCTTTAACAGTAAATCCCTTTTTATTTAATTCATTTGCATTTGTCTCAGAAAATTCAAGCTCGTTTAGATTAACCCAACATAAATTATTATCGTTAGACCATTTAATAAGAGATAAAATTTCATTTTCCATATTTGGTATTGCAGGAATCTCAATTGCAACATCACAACCATTATCTAATGAATTTCTAATTGATTTTTTTAAAAAGCTTTTTTCCATATTATTCCAAAAAGCAGGCATTGGATGAAATCTTATTTCATCTAAACCTGCTTTTATTAAATCATTTGTATATTCATAATTTTTCATACCGCTTGTATAAAGATGAATATGGAAATTCGTTCCAAATTCATCTTTTAAAAGTTTTATATATTTCTTAGTACGACTCCAGACAGCAAGTGGATCTCCACCTGTAATTCCAGCACCTGTTGCTCCAATATATCTAGCTTCAAGAATCAGTTTTTCTGTATCGTTTTCGTCAGAAAGTTCCCATTCATCTGCAAAAATACGATCTTTCCCTTTTTTTTCTTTGCTTAAAGGGCAATAATAACAATTTGCAGGGCAAAGACCGGTTATTAAGACAACAAGCTTTGAGCCTTTAGCACACATTTTACAACCAGGTGACAAAGGGTTTATAAAAATACTTTCTTTAAGCCATTTGTTTACCTTACTCATTTATTATTCCAATCCATTTGAAGTTATTGTAAAAACAGATGTTTTTCCTTCAGGTTGAGAACGGTGTTTTACAATAGTTGCGTTTCTTTTACCCATTTGACTGTTTTTTTCAATTTTTAAAACAGTTTTTGTCATATGATCTGTTTCTCTATGAGTAAATGGTTTTATTTCTCCACTTTTATCTGTATAGACTTGTTCTGAAATTAAAACAAAAAATTCTTTTTTTCTTGCAGCCATTTGAAGATTTGCCATCTGACGTAAGAAAGAGCGCATTGTTGCATCCTTATCTTCTTCAAGATTTATTCTATAAAAAAGGTTTATTGTATCTATTACAATTAGCTCAATATTTTCAAGATTTATTGCATCGTTTATCATTTTCTCCTGATCTTCAAAAGAGTTTGGACTAAAAAATAAAATATTATCAAGTATTTTTTTAAAATCATAATTTCTTTCACATAATTGTTTGAGTCTTTCCATAGACACACCCTCAGTATCTATGAATGCGACTTTTTGCCCCTGACTTGTACATTCCCTTGTTGCCTGCAGACAAAGATTTGTTTTTCCACTGCCTGCTTCGCCGTAAATCATTGTAATTGTTCCGTTTTCAAGGCCTCCACCCAATAAATCATCAAGAGGTTTGCATTTAAGTTTTAGTTTTTTCATTTAATTAAAATAAGTCAGTGTATATTTGAATAAAAAACTTTTCACATAATCTTTTTTCTAAGAATACATGCTTTACAAAGCATTTGAGAAGTAGGTTCACCACAATCTTTGCATTTATTTAAATCTACAGGTGGGTACATATCTATTAAAACATCTTTTATACTATCATAAGAATTTAGAATGCTGTAACGTGTGCCAGGTTTTTTGTATTCCAAGTTATCAATTATGTCTCTAAAATCACCACGTAGCGCTCTTGTTGAATATGGGCATTCTGCATCGTGATATTCAATTTTTTTTAAGATTGCATAAAGAGTATCTTCTTTTTCTGGAATAGTTCGAAGTGGAAACATCCTTGGAACAAGACCAGGTTGAACTTTTTTATGAGGACCTAGTCTAGCAAGTTTTTTAACATCACCATTTACAAAATTCATTAGAATCGACTGTGCCATATCATCGAGATTATGACCTGTCACAATTTTATCTAAATCAAGTTCTTTTGATTTATTATTTAGACATAATCTTCTAAAAACACCACAATAACTACATTCACCAAGTTCATCTTGTTTTTTTGCTATTTCATCCATTGTAATACCAATTTCATCTTTAAATGAAGTAGTATAATGTTTAATACCTAGTTTTTTACAATTTTCTTTTGCTAAAATAAGACTTTTATCACGATAACCTTTGATCCCTTCATCAACTGTAATACCACAAAGTTCAATATTTGATCTTCTTGAAAAAATATCATAAATAACATGGAGCGCTACGACACTATCTTTTCCACCTGAAACTGCAACACCAATTTTACTATCACATTGTGTTTTTCCTTGTTTTTTAATATCTTTTTTTACACGCCTTTCAAAATAATTTATAAAATGTTCACTGCATAAATGAGTTCCATTATAACGAACAAATGTAATCGCAGGTTTTTTGCATTTACTACAAGTCTTTGCCATTTTCAAACCGTGAATGAATAAAAGGTAAAATAGTTATTGATAAAGCATATCTATTTGAGCTTCAAAAGCAATAACAGGATATTCTAATTGAAATTCAATAATTGTTTTTGGTTGAATCTCACCAAAAAATCCAATTTCTTGTGAATTTACTATAATAGATGCACACCTTCCTTTAATAAAACCTGGATGATCATAATCATTTATTTTAAAATCCACACCTGCTTCTCTTATTATTGCTTCTACAAAAGATTTGCATTCTGTAAAATTTGATTTAGCATCTATTTTAACGAAACCAAGATGATATCTATTTTTAAAAACTTCATCAACAACTATTCCTAATTCAAAAATCTGCTGAGGCAGAGAATGGTGCCTGTTTTCACTAAGAATATTCAGTAAAGAAGGAATAAGACTAACACGCATGGTTGAAAACTCTTCACCAATAGGGTTTTCAAACTGTACTATTTTACCAGGTTTCAAACCCATTTTTTTAAACTCATCATCCTCATTAGAAATTGTAAAGGTAGTAACTTCGTTAAATCCTAAACCAATCATAGCATTTCTAAGAGCGTTATAGAAATCATATTTTGGAAGTTTTTTACCAAATGTTAATGCTTTAGGAAAATCTGATTCAAATTTACTATAACCATAACCTACAGCAACATCTTCAACTAAATCTATTTCATGTAATATATCTGCTCTCCAAGCTGGCATATCAACATTTAAATAATCTTTATTCTCATTAGCATCATATCCCATTTTTTCAATACAGTTTTTAACCTTAGCAGTTTTCATATTTGTACCAAGTATCTTATTTACATAAGATACAGATAGTTTAACCTTCGTAGGTCTCAAATCAGGTGTAATATACGTTTCGTTTCCATCTTTAACAATAGTTGAATAAATCTGTCCACCTCTCTCTGCAAGCGATGTTGTAACAATGTTTAAAGCATATTTAATCGCTTTTTGATCTATTCCTGTTACATCGATAAAAAGATTAGTTGTGAAAGGAGTAACTTCTGTAAGAGTACCATTAATAATCGGTGGATAAGAAAGCACATTATTATTTTTATCAACAATTAATGGATGCTTATCAAAATTTTTGAGTAAATGTGCATAATCAACGCCTTTCTCATGTTTTTCTAAAATTTCATTCATGGTCATCGATTCCACTTTATTTAATGGAACAAATTGAACTGAATCTGGATCGACTGCTTTATAGGTAAATGGTGGTTGGACTGGTTCAAAGTTATGAACGCCAATTGCTACTTTTTTTCGATTTCTACCAAGTCCCATATGAAGTTTTTCTTGTAATTGCATTAGAGATGCAATGAGCTCATCTGTCATTGTTACATTTTTAACAAGTGCGGTTACAACATAAGGTCTTACTTTTTTTACTGAAGGATCGACATTTATTATAATATCTGATTTTTTTATTTCATATTTTTTTAATCCTGTTTTAAAACCAAAAAAAGCTCTAGATGCACGAACAATTCCTTCTACTGATGCAAGATCTGGTCTATCTGGAAAAAATTCCATACTTATTTCATCATCTTCCACTCCATCTAGATCTGCTCCAATCATAGGGAGTTTTTCTATTAATTCATCTTTTGAAATTTTATATCCAAGAATGTTTATAAAATCATTATAGTCAAATGTTACTATAGGCATATGAAGGGGGAATATTTTTTTGATTTATTTGGTTTTGGTAAAAAATTTTATTAAAAAACTTACATTTATGGAAAACTACAGTTGGTTACAATATGAGCAACTATAAACTCGTTATGTTTGATATGGATGGAACTCTTCTACGTGATAAAGGGATCTTTGTAATTGCTGAAAAAAAAGGTTTTTTAGATGATTTAATCAGACTATTAAGAAATAGCAGTCAAGAATATTACAAAAGAAGTATTGAAGTTGCAAAGCTGTCTAAAGGCTATAGTTGTTATGATTATTTAGAAATTTTCAGAAATTTACCTTTACAGAAAAATGCAAAAAAAGTAATAAAAGAGCTTAGAAAAAAAGGAGTTATAACTGCAATTGCCACAGATAGTTATCAATTTTTAGTAGATGATTTAAAAAATCGACTTGGAACTGATTATGCTTTTGGCAATAATCTTATAATAAATGATGGCATTATCACTGGTGAATTAGAAATTCAAAATAAAGTTCTAAAAAAAGATTTTAACAGCAGTAAAATATATTCTATATGTAAAAGTTGCGTTCTTGAGCAGCTTTGCAAAGAATTAAGAATATCAGTTAAGAAAACTATTGCTGTTGGAGATGGAATTGTTGATAAAGGTATGATTCAAAAGGCTGGAATAGGTATTGCATTTAATGCATCAGATGAGGTTAAGGAAATTGCCAAGGTTGTCACCAACGATTTGATGAAAATATTGGATTATATTTGAGGTGAAATATTTGGATATAAAACAAGAAGAAATTGCAACACTTCATGAACTATGTGTTGATAAAAAAAAGATTATGAAAACTGTTAGTGATGCGGCCGATGCAAGGCCAGTCTCCGTTATTATGCCGATGCTTTATAAAGAAATTAAAAACGATGCATTAGGTAACATTTTAAAAGGTTTAAACAAGTGTAATTATTTAAGAGAAGTAGTAATTCCTCTTGCTGCAAAGGATGAAAAAGAATTCTTACAAGTTAAACGATTTTTTAGAAATCTGGAAATTCCAAAACTTATAATGTGGTGTAATGGACCTAAAGTCGATAAGATATTATCTGAATTAAAATCAGAAGGAATAAATCTTTTAAAATACGGGGGGAAAGGAAGAGATGTGTGGCTTGCAATGGGGATTGCAAGTATTCAATCTTATGCAATTGCTCTTCACGACGCTGATGTACTTGGGTATACTGAGATGATCCCGACAAAATTGCTATACCCTATTGTAGAACCAGAGCTTGATTTCAAGTTTAACAAAGGATACTATGCTCGGGTCAACCTTGAAAAAAAGATAATTTATGGTAGAGTTTTTAGACTTTTTTTGCATCCTCTTCTTAGAGCAATTAAAGATTTAATAGGAAATGAACCAAGTTTTATAAGATTTCTACTTTCCTTTAGATATCCAATATCAGGTGAATTTGCATTAACAACCGATTTAGCACGTGATGTTGATATTCCAGGTGATTGGGGGCTTGAAATTGGAATAATGGCTGAAATGTTTAGAAATGTTCAATCTAAAAGAATTTGTCAAACAGACCTTGGTTTTTATGATCATAAGCACCAAAAAGTAGGTACTAATGCTACGGGTCTAACAAAAATGTCTAGCGATATTTTAAAGACCCTTTTACGTGTTTTAATAGAAGAAGACAACATTCAAGTTTCACGAGAATTTTTAATATCTTTAAGAGTCTTATACCAAAGACATGCCCAGGACTATATTAGAAAATATCATGCTGATGCTCATTTCAACAGTCTTAGGTACGATAGGCACTCTGAAGAAACAATGGTTGAAAAGTTTAGCCAACAAATTATGAAATCTGGTTTAAGTTACATGCGAAAACCAGTAGGTACACGTATACCTGATTGGTTGCGTACATTATCTGCTCGAAGAAAGATACGCGAACAATTGTTAGAAATCGTTATTTCTGATAATGGATAATCACATATGGAGAAAGCTAGTATGAATCAAGAATGGAATAAAAATCTTAGCCTAAAGCCAGAATTAATCCAAGAATGTAAAAAAATAAAATCCATCGATATAATGGTTGGTGTTTTATGTAAAAATGTTGAAACAACTATTCTAAATGTACTGAATATTATAAATGAAGGTCTTTACCGTTATTTTCCAGGATACAAGAAAGCAATAGTTATTACAGTCGCCGAATCAACTGATAATACCATTGAAGCTATAAATTTATTTCAGCCATATAACAGCGTTCATAAAATTGTCACAGAGGATATCACAAAAATAGGTAAAGGCGCTGGTGTTATGACAATCTTTGAAATAGCTCATGAAGCTGAAGCGAAATCTGTCATTTTAATTGATGGGGATCTTTTAAGTGTTAAGCCAGGTTGGATTGAAGCAATCGTAAACCCAATAATTTATGGCAGAGCAGATTTAACAGTTCCTTACTATATTCGTGATAAATATGATGGTGTAATTACAAATAACCTTGCGTATCCTTTTACACGCGCTCTTTATGGTGTCGATATCAGACAACCAATTGCTGGAGAATATGCTCTTTCTAAAAATCTATACGAACTATTGAGAAAACATCCGTTATTTCCTCCGGATTTTGGTGTGGATATTTTTATTTTAACAGTTGCAGCAGCAGAAAGGATGTATGCAAAAGAAAGTTTGTTTTCTTTAAAAATCCATGAATCAACTACACGTTATCTTGAACCCGAAAAATTTCTTATCCCGATGTTTAGAAAGGTTACAGGTTCAATGTTTGATTTAGCAAAATATTATGAAAATTATTGGATATCGCGTCATCGTCTTTTTAATACTAAATATTATCGTGAATGTTTTAGTCAGAAACCAATACCAGTTCATATAAACATTTCAGATATGGAACAGAATTTTATCAAGGACTTTAAATCTTCAAAAAACATGATGAAAAAATACCTTCCAGAAAGTATTTTAAAAGACCTT
>MUGC01000293.1 GCA_002900535.1 Thermoplasmata archaeon M9B1D
TTTAAATCCTGAATTGATCTGCTTTTAACACCACCTGCTTGTAATGAAGCAAAAACTCCATCTGTATTTGTTGCTGGAGATTCTGAAGTTACGGTTATTTGTTCAAGTGTTTCATGTTTGACATGAACATGAATTCTGGAATCTACAGAGGGACAATGATAATATTTATATGCTGCAGTTGTTTTTAAGTCGTTATATTTTGAAGTACTAACAATTCTGAATTCAAGCATTAAATTTCCATCTGTAAGAATTTCTTTAGATAAGAGTTTCTGGCTGGTGGAACTATAGCCAAAAAGACCTTTTTCATACGAATATTTAAAATCAAAAGCTGCAAATAATTCAATGTTTTTTGGTAAAGCCTCAGTTACTCCATCTTTCAGTCTCAAAACATGTTGACATGTATTGTATCCCATAAATTGTCCTTCATAGGAAACACCATATGGAAGGTAATTATCATCAAGTATCTTGTAATAATTTGATTCAAGTGAATAACCAGGAATTGGCTCATATCGATAATATGATTCCTCGATTTTGACATGATCTATATAATCAGGGATTTTGACATGATCTATATAATCAGGCTTATCTTTTTCAGAATCATCATAATAAACGAAATATCTTTCAGACCCATCGGCTTCTTCGGGTATAAGAAAAACTAGATTACATGATTTTATATGTTCCTTATATGAATAATTTAAACCATATATTTGGCATTCAAGTTCTATATTTTCTTTGGCTTTTTGACAAATTACTCTAATTGAATGCTGAATTTCGTTTTTTGCCCAACAGGGATTATGAAAAAATATTGGGGTATCTATTGGTTGAAATTTAGCTAATTCTTTACTGGTGTCAAATGGAATAATTATTTCCTGAGAATAAGACCAATCATCATACAAATAAGTACTATCGGCGTTAGATAAAAATTTTGGAACTATTAAAAACAATATAATAATGGTTAAAAACTGTAAGCCATATCTGTGTTTAAACATTTTTTTCAAAATATAACAGCCTCTTTTCGCAATATTATATGCTTCTTGTTATATATAAATAATTAACTATATTAATTAGTAATATTAATAATATTTAGTTGAGAGAAATTTCTTTTTCAAAAACACGAAATATTTTATAAACCTCAGCACCTGTCGCCGAAATTGTATTATGCGCTACAACATTCTCTTCATCGATCAAATTAACCTCTGCACCTATGTACCCACGATTTTTCATTTCAACTAAAGTTTCATAATTTAGGAAGGATCCTATATCTTTATTGCGGAAGTCTTTTTTAATACCTATAAAATGTAATATCCCCTTGTTAATTCGATGTTTTTTAAATAAGAATTGTGCCATATTAAAGAGTCCAAGACTACCCTTCATTTTTTGAAATATTTGATTATAATCCGGTGTGGACCATATAAAAGCAACTGGCGAATTCTCATATTCAGCTATAAGAAATAATCGAGTATCAACAATCCATCGTAATTGTTTAATCCCAAAACTAGATTTCACTTCACCTTCAGAAACAGGAATATATCCCCAATGATTTTCAAAGCATTCTAGAAAAAATTTAATCCACCATTTCAACTCATTCCTTGTACGTAAACGGTTAAATTGGCGAATCTTTAAACCTGTCGAAGCGCATCTTAGTGATTTTTCATGAAGTTTATTAGGAATTGGCTTTTTTAAATCGATATAATAAGTCATAAAATCTCGAGCTTTTTTCATACCAAATTTTTCCACAAATGATATATAATATTCTGGGGAATATGAAGAAAGCAAGCTTTGCGACAAGTCAAATCCTTTATATAAAAAACCACAACCCTGGTCAATCCGACCATTTATTGGACCTTGTATTTTTGTTATTTCTTTTGAAATAAACCAGTTTTGTACAGATTCGAATAAAGCTTCAGCACATTTGTAATCTTGAATACATTCAAAAAATCCAAAGAATCCGATTTTTTCTTTACATGCATTGCAGTAAAAATTGTCAACTATTGCTGCAATACGACCAACGATTTCATTGTTTTTATATGCAATGAATAATTTTACCTCCGCATGTTTCCAAAAAGGGTTTTTTCTCTTAAAAAATTCTTTAAATTCAATCCAAAATGGTGCAACCCAATTTGGATCATTCTTATATAGATTAAAAGAAAAATTATAAAATTCTTTAAAACCCTTAACATTTGTAACTGTTTTAATAG
>MUGC01000057.1 GCA_002900535.1 Thermoplasmata archaeon M9B1D
CTCTTGTCAGATTGTTGCAGTTCATCCAAATGATGAACGTGCACCTTGGCTTGTTGGTCAAATTCTTGTTGTCCCAATTTTTAATAAAGAAGTAAAAATCGTGGAAGATGAAGCAGTAGACCCTGATTTTGGTTCTGGAATTGTTATGATATGTACGATTGGTGATAAAGAGGATTTAAACTGGGTTTTTAAATACAAACTACCAATTGAAATGAGTATTGATGAAGAAGGATGTATGACAGATATATGCGGATTATACAAAGGTATGAAAATCGTTGATGCTCGGAAAAAAATAATTGAGGATCTAACGAAAAATGATTTGCTGTTAAAATCAGAGCCTCTTGATCAAAACGTTGGTGCTTGCTGGCGGTGTAAAACACCAGTTGAATATGTAAATGCAGAACAATGGTTTTTGAAAACAACTGATTTTAAGGAAATGGTTCTTGAAAAAAGCGATGAAATGGCATGGTACCCTGAGTTTATGAAAATAAGACTTGAAGAATGGGTAAACAGTCTTGAATGGGACTGGGTAATTTCCCGCCAGCGTTATTTTGCAACACCAATTCCTCTATGGGAATGCGAAAAATGTGCTGAGGTAATCCTTGCAAAAAAAGAAGACTGTTATATTGATCCAACTATTGACAAACCATCTGTTTCCAAATGTCCAAAATGTGGTGGAAAACTTATTGGTTGTGAAGATGTTTTTGATACATGGATGGATTCATCGATTTCTCCACTGTATAATACGTTTTGGCATCGTGATTGGGATAAATTCAAAAAACTTTATCCAATGAGCGTTCGCCCTCAGGCCCATGATATAATAAGGACATGGGCATTTTATACGATTTTACGTTGCACCTTGCTTACAGATGAAAAACCTTTTGAAGATATAATGATGGGTGGATTTATCTTATCTGAAGATGGGACACCAATGCATGCAAGTCTTGGAAATGTAATAGACCCACTTCAAATAATCGATGAATATGGATCAGACTCTTTCAGATGTTACGCTGCAAGTTGTGCACTTGGAGAAGACAATCCTTTTAGACGTAAAGATGTAATACGTGGAACAAAACTTCTTAGAAAAATTTGGAATGTCCAGCAATTTATTATCAATATATTAAAAGACGGAAAACCCAATAAAACAGAACTTATAGATATTGACAAATGGATTTTAACAAAATACAGTAAACTAGTAAAGAAATGTACAAAACAGATGGATACTTATGATTATTCACAGACAATGAAAGATGTTGAATACTTTTTATGGCATGAACTAGCAGATCATTACCTTGAAATGATTAAAAAAAGTATTTATGAAAATAAAAACATAGAAACAGAGAGTATAAAATATACACTATATACACTTGGCCTTGGTACACTTAAACTTTTTGCAGTATTTTTACCGCATCTGACAGAAGAAATCTATCAAAATTTCTATAAAAAATTTGAAGGTGATATTAGTATTCATTTATCAGCTTGGCCTGAAGGGATAGATTCTTATACTGAAAAAGAAAAATCAGGAGAAGCTGTTAAAAATTGTATATCACAAGTGCGATCATGGAAAAGTGAGCAGGGAATTGCTCTAAATAGTCGTGTAGAAGCAGTTGCGACATATTCATCAAAGAACAATATAAAGATGATTAAACCTAGTAGTTCAATTATAATTTCAACACTTAATTATCCAAAGGATCATGAATTTAAAGAGGGTAAACCAGATGTTGAAGAAAAAATTACCAAACTTAAACCTGTTTATTCAAAAATCGGCCCGTCTTTAAAGAAAAACGCGCAGGAAATAATCAAAAATGTACGGATAAATCAAGATGAAATTATTAAAAAAATTGAAAATAAGGGTGATATTGCATTATCAGAGATTCATCCTACTGGTTCAAAAAATGAATTTTTAATTAAAGATGGTTACTTTCAAATTGAAAAAGAAGTAAAAGTCAAAGGAAAAAAAGATAGTAAGATAATTACCTTTGATGATTTTTACCTAGAAATAAAAAACTAAAATTTTGAATTTTTCTCGACATCTATATATACATGTTTTTTAATTCAGCCGCCCAGTGAATTTACTATGGCTGAAGAAAAAAATTTATTGGCAAATCCTGCACCACTTGGTCTAATGGGTTTTGGTATGACAACGGTTTTATTGAATATACATAACACAATGCCTGAAGTATTTGCTGTAAACTCAATAATTCTGGCGATGGGTATATTTTATGGTGGACTTGCGCAGATTATTGCAGGAATTCTTGAATTTAGAAAAGGAAACACATTTGGTGTTACGGCTTTTACTTCGTATGGTCTTTTCTGGATGAGCCTTGTGTTTCTGTGGGTGTTCCCAACTGTTTTTGCAGGTAGTGCAATGGCTTCAGCGCCAAGTGAAACATTCATGGGATGGTACCTATTTATGTGGGGCTTTTTCACTATGATGATGTTTATTGGAACGCTTAAGAAGAATTTTTCATTAAGCTTTGTTTTCCTAACTTTATTCATATTGTTCTATTTGCTTGCTCTTAGAGACTGGGGAATGATTCCAACAAATATTGCTTGGTTAATTGGTGTTGAAGGAATAGTTTGTGGCTTCAGCGCTGTTTATCTTGCGATGGCTGAGGTTATAAACGAAAACCTTGGTAGAACAGTGCTTCCAATTGGTAGGCCAATAATTAGAAAATAAAATTAAATTTCAATAATTTGATATGAGGATGATCCTAGTCCGATTTCCTCACCATATTTTATTTGTTTACTAGGATCTACTCTGTTTTCTTTATAAAAAATATCTGGTTTTTTTTCATGTATAATGTCGAGTGAGGCTTGGTCAATTGCAACAATATCATCTGATATTAAAAATCCCATATCTGGACAAATTATTGGTCCTGCGAGGGGGTCACAATCACAGCTTTTTGAAATACGGTTTACATCATTAATGTAAATAACATTTTTATCCTGTACAGATGCTTTTGCGGAACATGAAAGAAGATACTGGAAATTTTTTTCTTCATTTGTTAAAGCGTTGTAATCACAGTTTTCAACACAAGCACCACATCCAAAACAATTACGTTTGTTAAATTTCCATTTTTTATCATTTACTTTTATTGCATTAAAAGCACAAACTTCGGCACATATTCCGCAGTAGTTACAAGCTTCTTTATGATATAAGGGTCTACTTGCATGATGTATTTTCCTTTTTTCTTCTTTTGTTACACCGCCCATTCCAAAATTTTTTATTGCTCCACCCATGCCTGATGCTATATGTCCTTTTACATGTGAAAAAGCAATAACATCTGATGAATCATAAAGTGTTTTTCCCACTTCAAAATTACGCTCTTCTACTTTTACATTTATACCTGTGTCATCTATTATAATATTACATCCAAGTTTTCTATATCCATGAATTTTTGCAAGTTTTTCATATCCGAACTTTGTATGACGCAAACCAGGGTATGCTACAGTTGTATCATATAAAAATGGTTCAATTTTAAATTTTTTTAGCTCTTCAATAAAAGGCTTAATGATTCCTGGTTTTGGGTAGTATCTATTACCAGTTTCTCCCATATGTAGTTTAAATAAAACTTTTTTACCAGAGAAGCTATCTATATTAAAATTTTCAAATGCGTATTTAATTTTTTTAAGATTAGTAAAATGTATAACTTTTTTCATCCGATTTTTTTCTCCCACTTTTTAACCTTTACAACTGTTTCTAGTGATCCACCTTTTTTTATTTCTTCACGTATTCGATTTTCTTGTTCTTTAACATCGAGTGCGCGGTTTGCTATTTCTTGTGCAATTTCTTGTGGTACAACAACAACACCTGAATCATCTCCAATGATCCAATCCCCGGTTTTTACTGTTTGAGAGCCACAAACAATCTCGGCGCCTATTTCTCCGTAACCTTTGGGTTCTCCTGCATTTGAAGAAATATGCCTGGAAAACACAGGGAAATTTATTTTTACAAGATCATCAAGATCTCGTATTGCTCCATCGATAACTACTCCACAAAGACCTTTAATTTTTGCACTCCAAGTAGCAAGTTCGCCCCATATCGCTGTTTTTCCACCGTTTACATCTACAACAATTATTTCTCCTTTTTCTCCTTTGTCTATTGCTTCTATTGGTTTTGCCCAGTCTCCATTAATTGTTTTAACAGTAAGTGCTCTTCCAACCATATGGAAACCAAGTTTTATGGGTCGGATATCTTTCATTGCACCTGTTTTATGCATTGCATCAGAAATATTTGGTGTAGATACTAAAGAAAATGCTTTTTTCAGTTCGTTTTTATCATATTTTTTGAAAAGATCGGTTTTTATCGCTTTTTTTTCATTTATCGCTTTTTTTATTTGTTCAGTAGCTTTTATTACGTTTTTGGCTTTTGTTATTGCTCCTCCAACAATTATGATACTTGCTCCTGCATTTACAATATCTGTTGCGTTTTCGCTATTGATTCCCCCTGCAACAGCAATGGGAATCCTTGTTTTGTTAAAAATTAAACGCAGGATTTCTATTGGTTTTTTACCTGTCATCTGTTCATCTATTCCAATATGGATGCAAAGATAATCTACTCCTATTTTTTCTAGTTCTTGTGCTCTTTTTATTTTGTCTTTTACACATATTAAATCCACCATTAGTTTTGCTCCATATTTTCGTGCTGATTTTAGGGCATCATTAATAGTGCTGTCGTCTGCTGCTGCAAGAATTACTACTATGTCTGCTCCTGCTTTTGCAGCCATTTCTGTTTCAAAAGCACCGGTATCCATTGTTTTCATATCAGCTACAATTGTTTTTTTTGGAAATGTATCTTTTAGTTTTCTTATTATATCCATTCCTTCGCTTTTTATTAGAGGTGTTCCTGCTTCTAGCCAGTCTGCACCCCCTTTTACAGAATCTTTTGCAATAGCTATTGCTCTATGTTCATTTAATAAGTCTAATGCAACTTGTAAAATTACCCCTTTCATAAAACATGGAATAAAAAGATCTGTTTAAAAACCTAAGGTTTGACTTCAAGAAAGATTTATACAATATTTGTTAATATTTGTTGGTATAGGAAAAAAGGTAGGATGGGAAAAAACCTATATTGAGGAGATAAATATGGCTTTCCTATACCAATTTATATAAAAAAAATTGTAGGTTTCTTAGTATATATAGTTTATTTTACATCTCATACCAAATGTATATGAAAAAGAGGATAGGAGTATTTTTAGTGTGATAATATTTAACACAATTTAAGGGATTAAATTTAAATACAAGGAGAAAATCCGAAATTAATGACAATTAATCCTAAAATACCATTAAGCCAATTCAATGACTTTATAAAAAAACTTGAACTACAAGCACTTGAAACAGCAGAAGAAAGAATGCCTCTATATTTAAAGATAGGAATAAAAGATGCAAGAAAAATTCTTGATGTTGGCTGTGGTTCAGGGATGGTAACAAGAGATATTGCTCATCTTACAAAGGGTAAAGTTATTGGAATTGATGGTTCAAAAGAAATGATAAATGTAGCAAATAAGATTTTAAAGAATTATAAAAATGTTGAACTTAAGGTTGGAAATGCTGAAGATGTTCCTTTTGATGATAATTTCTTTGATATTGTTACCTGTAATCTTGTTTTGATGTGGGCGGAAAAACCTCAGAAGGTTGTTAATGAAATGGCAAGAGTATGTAAACCAGGTGGAAAAGTACTTGCATCCCTTGAGCCTGATTATGGTGGCAAGCTTCATTATCCTGAAGACCAAAAGGTTGATCCGATTTTTGCTGGTAAAGCTATAAAAAAGAGAGGCGGGGATCCTCATATAGGTAGAAAACTTAGACTTTTATTTGTCAGAGCAGGTCTTAAAACTGTTGTTGGCATCGGAAATAATCGTATATGGAGTTGTGAAGAAGATAAGGCGTATTATCATCATGCGAGAGATTTTTATGTTAAAGCATTGAAAGATGAAGGGCTTTCTCAAAAAGAAGTTGATAGATGGGAGTATGAATATCTGCGATCACTTGATGAAGGTGTTCAGCTGAATTTTTTTCCACAGTTTTATGCAATTGGTACTAAACCAGAGGCTTAAATAACAGTTTTAGTTTTACCATTTTTTTGTTAATATGTCTGCAAAAATAATTGATGGTAGGAAAATTGCAACAGATATCCGTAAAAAAGTTGTGGATGATGTTAAAAGGTTAAAATCAAAATATGGGATAATACCAAATATTGCAACTGTTAAAATTGGAAGTGATCCTCAATCAGATTTATATTTAAGTCTTAGAGATAAGGCATGTTTAGAAGTAGGAATAAAATCTAAACATGTTGAACTACCAGGTAATGTTTCAGAAAAAAAAGCCATTGAGGAGATTAAAAAATTAAACGATGATGGCAATATTCATGGTATTTTGATTCAGTTTCCAATTCCAAAGAATTTTTCCCAGGATAAATTAGTTAATTGTATTGGGTCTAAAAAAGATGTTGAGGGTTTTACTGCTGAAAATATGGGTAGGTTAATGATTGGTGATGAAAGTATAATTCCTTGTACTCCTTTAGCTGTTTTGACTATTCTTGAGGAAGAAAAAATAGTTTTTGAGGGAAAAGATGTTGTAATTGTTAATCATAGTAATGTTGTTGGGAAACCTCTTTTAGGTCTTTTTTTAAATAGAAATGCTAGTGTTTCTGTTGTTCATGTTTTTACTAAAGATTTGAAAAAATATACATCAGAAGCAGAGATTTTAGTATCAGCATCAGGTGTGCCTAGGCTTATAACAGGTGATTATGTTAAAAAAGATGCTTTTGTAATTGATGTTGGTATTGTGAAAACAAAAGATGGTGTGTGTGGAGATATAGATTTTGAAAGCGTTAAAAACAAGGCGGGGGCACTTACACCAGTACCGGGTGGTGTTGGTCCTGTAACAGTTGCTTGTTCACTTTTAAATATGGTTAAAACGTTTAAAAGTTGTATAGAGGACGTTGATGAATAAGTATCGAATTTTTTCTGTTTTCTTTTTTATTATCGCTGTTTTTTTCTTGGCTTTAGGTGTATTTTTTGGTGATGTTCAAACTGGTATTTTTGTTGTTTTTCCATTTATTGCTGGTTCAGGAATTTATGCTTTTTTAGGAATGATTTTTCTTTTTGTTTCAATTTTGTTTTTTATTTTTGGGTTTGGGGTAAAATACGATAAAGATGAGGTGATAAATCGGGAAAAAACATCTGTTAAAGGTGGAGGTGTTATACTAGTTGGTCCTATTCCTATTGTTTTTGGTTCTAATTGGAAAATAGCACTTGTTTTAATGTTTGTTGCAATTGTCTTGATAATTGTTACCTTTTTAGTATT